>JBCCUO010000509.1:0-3893 GCA_039196805.1 Planctomycetota bacterium
GTCAGGAAGATCGTGGTTGCCGACTCCGTCCCACCGTTGCCATCCGGTTCCAACTCGCTGACCACGTCGTAGGCCCGTTCCGGTGAAACGTCATTGCGGGTCAGAAGAGTCACGGCAAGTCAGTCGAGTATCGGGGTAGCGGCTACAATGCTGCTGATCTTCAGCTCACTCCACTCACTTGGCAACACGATGCAGAAGCGATTCTCAGCGGGGCTCTTACTAGTCGTTGCCGGATCCTTGTTTGGCTGGACTCATTCGATGATCGCGGCAGAGACCACAGCCTCGATCCACGACGTTGTGATCTACGGTGGGACTTCGGCGGCCGTCGCGGCAGCTGTTCAAGCAAAGCGAATGGATCAATCGGTGATCGTTGTCTCGCCGGACAAGCACTTGGGTGGCCTGACGAGTGGCGGGCTCGGTTGGACGGACACGGGTAACAAGGCTGTGATCGGTGGCATTGCCCGCGAATTCTATGGCCGAGTTTTCGATCACTATCAATCACCCCAAGCGTGGCAATGGCAGCAACGCGAGCAGTACGGCAATCGAGGGCAAGGAACCAAGGCGATCGATGGTGATCGCCGAACGATGTGGATCTTCGAACCCCACGTCGCCGAATCGGTATTCGACGCCATGATTCGCGACAACGAAATACCGGTCGTTCGCGACGCTTGGTTGGATCGCCAATCTGGAGTCACGAAAGAGGCAGGACGCATCGTATCGATCACCACCGAAGATGGCCGTCGTTTCCCGGGACGGTGCTTCATCGATGCGACGTACGAGGGCGATTTGATGGCGTCCGCCAAGATCAGCTACCACGTGGGTCGAGAGTCGTCTGCTCAGTACGGCGAGAAGTACAACGGCGTGCAAACGGGCGTGCTTCATCACAAGCATCACTTTGACGTCTTGGACCAGCGCGTTGACCCTTACGTCGTGCCCGGTGACCCCAGCAGCGGCGTGATTCCGCTGGTCAGCGACCAACCTCCCGGCGAATTCGGTTCGGCGGACCACAAGATCCAGGCTTATTGCTTTCGCATGTGCCTGTCCAACCACGACGCAAACCGAATCCCGTTTCCCAGACCTGAGGGTTACGACTCCAAGCAATACGAATTGATGAAACGTGTCTTCGAAGCGGGCTGGACTCGGGTGTTCGGCAAGTTTGATCCGATTCCGAACCACAAGACCGATACCAACAACCACGGACCGATGAGCACCGACGCCATCGGGATGAACTACGACTACCCCGAGGCAAGCTACGCGCGGCGCCGCGAGATCATCGAAGAGCACCGACGTTACCAGCAAGGCTGGCTGTACTTCATTGCCAATGACCCCAGCGTTCCGAAGGACATTCAAAAAGAGATGCAATCCTGGGGATTGGCGGCGGATGAGTTCACCGACAACGGGAACTGGCCTCACCAACTCTATATTCGTGAGGCGCGGCGAATGATCGGCCAGATGGTCATGACTGAGAATCACCTCTTGAAGCGAGTGCCCACCGAGGAGTCGATCGGCATGGGTTCCTACGCCATGGACTCGCACAACGTCCAGCGCTACGTCACACCGGAGGGTTATGTCCAGAACGAGGGCGACATCGGAGTTTCCACCCGTGGGCCCTACAAGATTTCGTTGGGGTCGATTCGCCCTAATCAGAGTGAATGTGAGAACTTGCTCGTTCCTGTCTGCGTCAGTAGCTCGCACATTGCCTTCGGATCGATTCGCATGGAGCCGGTCTTCATGATCCTGGGTCAATCGGCGGCGACGGTCGCGGCCCTGGCAAATGAGTCCTCCGCACCGGTGCAATCGGTGACTTACGCTCAACTACGTCCACGGTTACTTGCCGATGGCCAAGTCCTGGAAACTCCGCCTGCCAATACGATCCGCGTCCGCAAAGGGACATCGCGGTACGACTACGAATTGCCCGGAGTGGTCGTCGACGACGCGTCCGCGATCCGAGAGGGAGATTGGCAATCGAGCGTTGCCAACACGCCGTTTGTCGGTAGCGGTTACGTACACGACGGCAGGCAGGCGACTGAACTGGCAACGATTCAGTACCGTGCAACGCTGAAATCGAATGGCGTGTACGACGTGCGAATCCATTATCCGGCCAATCGCAATCGATCAACCAAGACGCTGGTGATTGTCGAACACGCCGACGGTCAGTCGCGGCAAAGGATCAACCAGCAAAAACGTCCGGACGTTGTCGGCGACTCGCCGGGCGTGTCCGTGGGGAGGTATCGTTTCACGTCGAAGCAGCCGGCAAGCGTCACGATCAGCAACGATGGCAGCGACGGCTATGTCGTTGCCGACGCGATCTCGTTTGTCCGGATGAAGTCACGAGAGGATTGAACTGATCGAGGTAGAAGCCATGCCCTTGCTGTTGCGGGCGTGGTTAGGGGTTGGCTTCAGCGATTGCCGCGATGATCCCACCAACCATGACGATCATGACCAGGCCCCAGATCAGCGTGAACAGCCCTCCCATCACGATGCCGATCCAGGCGTGGACGCTTCCTTTGATCGCGGGATTTCGCGAGCGGTTCCTCAGCCCGATGATCCCGAGAACGAATGCCGGGATGGCCAAGAAGAGACCCAGCACAGGTACAAGCGAGAACAGTCCCAAGTAATAGGCGATCAGTGCCGCGGGATTCTTGTAGGGAATCACCCCGCCCGTCCCATCACCCTCTTGTGCGGCCGCAGCTGATCCGGCCACGGGGTTCGTGGCGGCGGTGGGCGACGAGTAAGGATACGACGGTGTGGTGCCGACATCCGGCGGTAACGGATCGCTCACGTGGACTTCCCCAAGAATCGAACTGAAGTAAACCGGCAGCGTATCACACCCACTCCTGCTTGGTTGGTTTGATCACCACCTCCGGTACGTTCGCGCGAGGGGGCAAGGCGCAGATCGTGGCCACGACGGAGGCAATGTCCTCGGGCTGCAGGATCGACTGCTTGTGTTCGTCGCTGACCGCAACCGGACGATTCTCCAAGATCGGTGTATTGACTTCACCCGGGTACACGTTGGTGATTCGGACGCCCTCGTCACGAACTTCGTTCGAAACGGCCGTACCGAGTGCCGTCATCGCGAATTTACTGGCGCAGTAAACGACGCCGCCGAGGCTGATCGCGCGTTTTCCTGCGACCGAAGAAATGTTGACGATCAATCCATCTCTTCTTAGCCGCATCGCAGGCAGAACGGCGTGCATGCAGCGGTAGGCTCCCGTTGCATTGATCTGCATGACTCGATCCCAATCCTCCGGCAGCATCTCTGACATTTTGCGGTTCTGAATGTTAACTCCCGCACTGTTGACCAAAATGTTGACGTCGCCGTCGTTTTCACGGATACCTTGGAAGAAGGCCTCGATGCTGGACGGATTGGCAACGTCCAGCGTCCGGGACCGGATCGGTTCGTTAGAATCGACAGTGGCGGATAGTCGCTGCAGTGGTTCCAGTCGACGACCGCCCACGGTGACCTTGCACCCCGCCTGGGCCAGCACCGTTGCGATCCCCGCACCGATTCCGGTCCCGCCACCGGTCACGGCGACGACTTTTCCAGCCAATTCTGTCATGCTCGTTCACTTCCTTTTAGGGTTTGATTCACTGTTCGCTGCCGCACAACGCCAAGATCGGCGTAGCGCGGCGGACAGAGACTACCAGACCACTCGACGGCAACACACCGCGGCAGCCGTACAACGCTATCTAAGCCACACTCAACTCGTTTGCATTGCCATTTGGACTGCGCTGTTTAGCCAGGTCACTCTGCTGGAACGCGCCGCCCAGGCGGATCGGACACTAACGGACGAGCGACTTTCGTATGCGATGGAAGTCCAGCCGCTGCTGGCGCGATACTGCTTTGAATGTCACGGTCAGGATCGCCAAGAAGCGGATCTACGACTCGACAC
>JBCCUO010000510.1:0-3891 GCA_039196805.1 Planctomycetota bacterium
AACAATCCTCGCGCCGATCGTCGAACGACGGCGGGGACCTTTCATGTGGTGACGGGTGGACCGTCGATTCCCGGCGACAAGCGGATGGTGCCAAAAGAGACGTTTGTCAGGCTGTTCCAAGCGGCCATGTCACCGCCCGACGACTTGATGACGCTGCCCTACACCAGCATCTCCGAGCACCCTGGGCGCACTTGGGTGTCGTTGATGTTGCGTCCGCTGGTTCGTCCCGAGGTCCCTGGATACTGCGAATCGCTGTCACTGGAGACACGCTTCTTCGTGCCCGGGTCGTTGGTCAGCAATTTAGATTTTGTGGAGTCGATCTTTGGCAATGCCGGCGACCCCATGATTGCGGGGAACGACGCTGGGTTGGATGCAAAATCGTGGAGCGGACACACCGGCTGTGTCATCTTGGCGACTCATCTAACACAGTTGACCAAAAAGGAGCTCGGCCTACCGCACTACGATGATGCGACCGAGCGTCAGCGTCACGATTCGATGTGTTGGAAAGACGAGTCGGAGAAGTACAACGACGGCGGTGCCTTCAAGTTGACCTGCCGCGATCAGTCGGGTGTGACCGTCACGCTGATCGCCGACAACTACTACGGCTACTGCAAGAAGGAAGTCAAAACGCAGATCAGCTTTGCAGCCAACTTGATGGGCAACGCGGAAGAAGAACATGCCGGGGGAGCGTTGGCGTTCGCATCGTATTCCTTAGGCGAAGACTTCCAAGTCAACAGTCGCCGGTACAACGGGCGGACGTTTGACGAGGTGGCTGAAGACTACTCATCGTTCATCGATGTGAAGCCCGAGGGCTATGGCATCGATCGATTGGATCCCACCGTCTACTACATCCCCGAAGATGCGCGTGCGACGTTGGAAGGCCGCTGCATCCATTGGACGCGGGACGGCCAGGAGCACAAGATTCCACTGACACCCAAGAACGTCTACATCGCGCCCAGCGGCTACAAGATCCGACTTGAAAAACACCCGGCGGCACCCTCGTGGCGTTTAGTGGGCACGGTCGGCGAAGGCATTTTCTGTCACAAGCCGTGCACGGTCAGTGGTGGTGGCAAAAGCGAGATCAGTAAGAGCCTCCGCGATTACATGCTGTACGGCCCGATCTTCGTGGCTGATCGCGAACAAGATTTCGCCAAGCTGGACGAGGTCTTCAGTCGTTCCTACGCCGATCGTTGGCGCGACGACTACGCCGATCGACCGACGTACCAGGATCGGCCCAGTCGTAGCGTTTTAGATCCGGCGCGTAGTCTGGGCAGCATGATTCAGTTGCTGACCCCGCAACCGAACTTCAGCGAAGAGTATGTGCAGTGGCTGGCGACGATTCCTGATCACGTCTACGCGATGGCGCTCATCATCAAACGCTTTCTCCGTCCTGGCATGGAAGGCAACTGGCGCGAGTACTTTGACGTCGACATCGTTAACGGGTCGGCAGGTCACGAACTGAAGATGCAACAGCGACCGCTGGTCGGAACCTACCTTCGGGTTGGCCTGGACGGGTCCAGTTGGCGAACATTCAAGCTGCGGCAAGACTTCATTGCCGCATCCAAGGTCCAGCGTGAAGACGACATCAGCGCCAGCGTGGTTGTGCCCGCCGATTCGGTGAGCGAAGTGGGGCAGGCCGTTGCACCGTCGGAGAGTTATAAGTTCGTGGAGAACTGCGAGTTTAGGCTGTTCCAACGTCCCGACGATGCCATTCATCGTGGCTTGGACAAGCAAACGGAATGGGATCTGTCGCGACCAAGTAACTTCATCAGCAACTTTGAGCCGCTGGACAAGGACCAAGCCAACGCGATCGTTGACGATGTGATCGATTTCGAGAACTTCACGCAGCCGATGCAGAACATGCTGTCGCGATCGGTCGCCAAGGATGACAACAACTTCGTCGTCAGCACCGACTCGCCTCGACTGGTCGGTGGCAAGCCGACCAAGAACCCTCGCTATCTACAGGATCGTCCGGACATGGTCCGTTGGCGGGAAACGTATGTTGCGATGCGTGGACTACAGCTCCACCGTGGTCTGGCCGAAAATGCTCCGATTCACACTCCCGTGGGCGCGGTGTTGGGCGGGCGACGCAACAATCCGCCGGACTACGACGCCGGCATTCGACCGCTGTCGGTCTACTCGCCACTGCACTATCAGGAACTTCCCGAACTGATCATGGATTGGGTCTGTTCGTTGACCGGCAAGAGCCCCAGCACAACGGGTGCGGGCAGCGAGGGGGCTTTGACCAAGGGGCCGTTCAACTCGTTGAATCCTTCGATCGACATGAACGCTGCCGTGGTCTCGATGATCCTGACCGGTTTGGGTGGATTCAGCACCGCCGCCGGACATATCGGAACCCGGTTTGAGGTCGGCCACGACATCAGCTTGTTGATTCCCGAGGTGTGGTGCCGGATGGGGCCGGAAGAGCGAGATCCGCAAACGTTGATCGCCGAAGGCATGTTGGAACCGATCAAGGATTTCGAACACGACGGCAAGTTGATCCCCGCCAGCCGACTTGGCTATCGAATCACCAAGAAGTTCGTCCGCACTTACTTGGCCCGCGTTTTTGACAACCCGTCCAAGGTTTTCACCACCGACATTCTGCGACCGGAATCGCAAGATCACGACGCGTTTGCGGACGGCGTCCTGCACATCACCGAGGCGCAACACCGTGTGGCTTCGCGATATTTTGAAGACGGTGGCTACGAATTGGCCTGCCCGCCGTTGCAAGCGGTGTTGAGCATCATGGCGCATGGTGAGTATCAAGGCCGGTCGATCGAGGATCCCGAGCTGCGCGCCCTGTTCACTCGAGAGTCTTTGTTGAACAGTGATTGGTACAAGGCTCGCCTGCGTGCAAAGCGAAACGTCGATTTGGATCACTGGAACGGCTTTGCAGATCGGATCCGTCAATTCCTGGCGACCGAGACGCATACAGACGCTGCCAGTGAATTGGAGTTGGAGCAACGATTGGCCTATGTCGAATCGAAGATAGCCGAGGTTTCGGCGCCCGATTACGAAACGCAGCTGATTGGCACGATTGGCACCGACACGATGCAGCCGTCGCCCACTGGCGAAGCGATGTTGGGCAAACTGGCGGAAGTCTGATCGCGTCCGCTGAATTCGTATCCGGCTTGTCCTTTCGTCCAAAGGTCGGCGAGGGATCGGCACCAGCAGTAAGCGTTCAGCGACTATCCGCAGTCAGTCTTTCGGACTTGCTTCGCACCGCGAATTGCGAGAAACCCAAACGACATCCGCTTTCACTCTCCCTGCGGGAGATTCGTCCTCTGAGGGCCGGAGAGAGCCCTCACCGGCCGAGGGCACCGACGCGCAGCTTGGTCTGCGTCCGACCCTCCTGCAGCGGTCATCCGAGTGGAGCCAACCTGTTTGCGAACGACTGCCCGGCCGCCCGGCGCTGGACTGCTGACGCTGGACTCGACTGGGCCGGGCGGCCACAATATTCGGCTTCGACCGGTGATCGCTGGTCCCCTATTCCTTCCCACCCGCCTCGCACTCGGAGACCTCGATGGGACGTCCCGTC
This sequence comes from Planctomycetota bacterium, assembly GCA_039196805.1. GTDB lineage: Bacteria > Planctomycetota > Planctomycetia > Pirellulales > Pirellulaceae > JBCCUO01. Next base: position 3,539 of record JBCCUO010000510.1, read on the forward strand.
ACGCTTTTTACCGGCCAATGGGCCGATTTGCCGATTGAAGAAATGGCCCGCATGACTGCCGAGTTCGGCTATGACGGGATCGAGCTGGCTTGTTGGGGAGATCACTTTGAGGTCGACCGCGCCCTGGCCGAAGACGACTATTGTGCCAACAAGCGAGAGTTGCTGGACAACGCCGGACTGCAGTGTCACGCCATCAGCGCACACCTGGTTGGCCAAGCCGTCTTAGACAACATCGATGCCAGGCACGAAGCGATTCTGCCTGACTACGTTTGGGGTGACGGTGACCCGGCCGGCGTCAACGAACGCTCCATCGAGGAACTGAAGAACACCGCGCGAGCGGCCCAGAAATTCGG
>JBCCUO010000511.1:0-3884 GCA_039196805.1 Planctomycetota bacterium
GTCGCGGGCGATGCGGTAATCGCAGGCCAGCGACAGCTCCAGTCCGCCGCCCATGCAGGGACCGTGGATCACCGCGATCGTCGTCATCGGCAGCCACTCGATTCGCTGGAAGAGCATTTGCCCCGCTTCCAACAGCGACTGAGCCTGAGCGGGCGTCGCGATTTGCGAGATCACGCTAACGTCAGCGCCGGCTAAGAATCCGCTCTCTTTGCCACTTTCAAAGGTGACAACTCGCACGTCCTGCGCTTGCTCCAGCTCGCTGACGATCTGCTTCAATTCGGTCATCACCGACTCGGTCAGCACGTTCAGCGGACGTTGAGGAACATCGAGGATCACGCGACAGACGCCGGGCTGGGATCGATCCACTTGGAAGTTGATCATCGGTAAGGTGTTCATGCTTTGGTCTCCAAACGAGTACGTACGACCATTGACACTCCCTGGCCTCCTCCGACGCAAAGGGTGGCTAACCCCATGTGACCGCCAGATTCCCGCAGGCTACGAAGCAAGGTGAGCACCAACCGAGTGCCCGTCGTTCCCACCGGATGCCCCAGCGCGATCGCTCCTCCGTTGACGTTCATTCGGTCTGGATCGAACCCGCCCAGTGGATGCGACCGATCCAACTCCTCAGTAGCGAATCGCTTCGACTCAGCAGCTTGCTGACACGCGATCACCTGGGCGGCGAAGGCCTCGTTCAGCTCGATGCGATCAAAGTCCGTCATCGCGAGTCCGGTTTGCTTCAGCAGCTTGGCTGTCGCATAGACCGGGCCCAGTCCCATGCGGCTTGGATCGCAGCCGCTGATCGCGACATCGGTGATGTAGCCCAGCGGTTCGCCAAACGACTTCGCTTGTTCCAAGCCGGCCAGAACCAATGCGGCCGCCCCATCGGTCAGCGGACAACTGTTGCCCGGCGTCACGGTGCCCGGCACGGCAAAGATCGGACGCAATCGCGACAGTTGCTCCATCGACTGTCCGTCGCGGGGCCCGTTGTCGCGTGACACGGAGTCACCGCCAGGGATCGCGACCGGCTTGATCTCACCCGACAAGAAGCATCGCTCCCGCGCTTCCGCTGCCTTGCGATGACTTTCCAAGGCGAACTCATCTTGTTGATCTCGAGTGATCGCAAACTCTTTGGCCAGCACCTCGGCAGTCTCGCCCATATTCAAACCGCTGACCGGATCGGTCAGCCCAAGTTCAATACCGACCACGGGTCGAAAGTGCCGCGGGCGAAACTGAGCCAACACCGACAGCCTTCGCGACATCGTCTTCGCGCGAGCAAGCTGCATCCAAAGCGATTGCGCGTCGCGATGAAAAAGCATGGGGATCTGCGACATCGATTCTGTTCCGCCGGCGACCACGACGCCTGCACGGCCCAACAGGATCGAATCCCACGCCGAGACGATCGACTCCATTCCCGACGCACAATTCCGATTCACGGTGTGCGCCACGCGATCCTTCGGGTGTCCTGCTCCCAAAGCGATCACACGCGCCACGTTGGCAGCTTCCGGGGGACCCGCGACGTTGCCCATGACCAACGAATCAACATCTCGGATCGAGAAGTGTTCGCGTCGGCTTGAGGCCTGTTCGACGGCTGCACTGACCGCATGGACGCCCAGGTCCACTGCCGACCAGTCTTGTAGTTGTGTGAACGCTTTGATCAGTGGCGTCCGAGCGCCAGCGATCACAGCGATTGGTTCTCGTTCGATCATGTCTTCAAACTCCAAAGGGCTATCGACTTGTCTGTTCCATCACGATCAGCGTCCGATAGGCGGACACTTCCGATCGAACGGTCAGGCGTCCGGCAGCGGTTCGGGGTGACGAAGCTTTCGCCGTAAGACTTTGCCCAAGAAGTTGCGTGGCAGATCGCTTTGGCAATGCGTGTACCGACGAGGTCGCTTGTGGGCCGCCAGGTGTTTGCGTCCGAAGGCGACCAAACGTGATTCGTCCCAAGTGGCGCCTGCCTTCAAGACCACGTGAGCGTGGACGACCTCACCACGCTTTGGATCGGGGTCGCCCACCACCGCCACGTCCTGAATGAGTTCGCATTCGCGCAGCACCGTCTCCACGTCACCCGGTTGCACGTTGTATCCCGACGTGATGATCAGGTCTTTCTTGCGACCAACGATGGTGAAATAGCCATCCTGATGACGAACCGCCAGGTCACCGTTACTTACCCAGCCACCCCGAATCGCACGACGGGTCGCCAGCGAGTCGCCCCAATACCCCAGCATCACCTGAGGACCGCGTATCCATAGCTCGCCAACCTCGCCGTACGGCAAGTCGTGGAACGGTCGAGTGGTGGAAACGATTCGGCAACGGGTCTCGGGCAGCGGTAGACCGATCGAACCGTATCGAGGCTCACGATACAAGTGTCCCACGTGAGTCACCGGTGACGCCTCACTCAGGCCGTATCCTTCGACCACCAAAGCGCCCGAGTGCTCCGCGAAGGTGCGACCGACCGCCTCGTCCAACGACGCTCCCCCTGAGATGACCCATCGCAAAGAGCTCAGGTCGACGGGTCGCTTTTGAAGTTGGGCGTTCATGGCCGAAAGCATCGCCGGCACCGCATGCATGACCGTCGGTTTACGACTCTCAATTAGCCTCAGCACCTGACTGGTGTTGAAACGATGATGCAGGATCGACGTCGCACCCATCATCGCACTGCCCAGCAACGTCGTGGACATGCCGTAGCTGTGAAAGTACGGCAGCACGGCCAACATTCGTTCGGTACCGAACGATCGCTCCGTCCAGACGTATTGCTGCCATGCGTTGGCAACCATGTTCTCATGACTGAGCGTGACCGCCTTGGGGCGATCCGTTGTTCCGCCGGTCGCCAAGATGAACGCCGGATCGCGGCGCGGGTCCAAGCAAGGTTCGATCCACGGGACCTTCGTTTCATGAATCTCGGTCCAGAAATCATGAACAGCGCCCAGTTTTGCGGTGCCTGAAGCCGACCACTTTTTGTACGCCAGTTTCAACAGGTATCCCAGCTGCTGATACGCCGGAAGCTTGTCTCGAAGCGAAACCAAGAGCGTTGTCTCAGGACGCTGTGTCTCGCTCAGGTCATCAAGAATGCAGTGCAGCAGATCCAAGCTGATCAGCAAGCGACACTTGGTGTGGGCTAGGAGTCCACCGATTTCATCGGAGACCATCAGGGGGCTAATTGCCACCGCAATCCCACCGGCTCTCCAGATTCCGTTGATGGCAATCACGTACTCGGGAACGTTCGGCAACAAAATGCCCACACGATCACCCGCTTTGATGCCAAGACGCTGCAGCATCGCCGCGCAGCGAATGGCGTCCGCATTCAAGTCGCGATAGTTCCAACGCGCCGATCCATGTTCGATCGCCGGGTGATCCGGCAACTGCTCGGCAGCATGTTGCAAGACACCGAACGTCGGAATGCCCTGATAGTGTTCCAATCCGCGGCCAAGTAAGTCCGATGCGGACTGTTCCCGTGATTCGCGGTTCAGTGATTCTCGGGAACTCGGGCCGGCAATCGTGGACCGGTTCAAGTCGGGCGCAAGCCCCTGGCCGACTAGAAAATCACCCTCTTCTGTGATCGAGTGAACCATCGCAGTCACCCCAGTGTGGTTGGGGGAATCGCCCTTCCCTAGGCACTGGTTGCTGCGGTATCGCTCTAGCAAGCGACACGACCGCTCCTGATGACACCTGTCACGTGACCCCCGATCGCTCGGCACCACTGGCAAATGTCGTCACGGAGGCGGACGTTTATCGATGACCACCAGGGTGGTTCATGAGGCAGGTGGGACCGTGCGAAGGAGGTCGAACGCGACTTCGGCTGACACTACAAGCATATCATCCAAATCTTCGAATGGTCACTATTTTCTCAAAATAAACCTCTAAAGTAACATTGATTCCCCTTA
>JBCCUO010000512.1:0-3884 GCA_039196805.1 Planctomycetota bacterium
ATTCAACGCTTGATGAACGCGGCAGCCGGTCTGATGGTGTTGCCCCTCATGTTTCACGCGACAGCGTTCGCCCAGGGGACACTTCCCGCTCCAGCGGCTTCCGCAGCCGCCGGGGCGGCGACTGCCGCCAGTGGCATTGCCACCTCGGCAAGCCAGAGTCTCTCCGGTGCAGCGGCCGCACTTCCCACCGCAGGAGCATCCGTCGTGTCAGCGGGTGGCGGACTTGCCGTTGCCCCGCAAGCTGCACCGTCAATGCTGCAGGTCTTGTCGTCCGCAAGCAAGAGTTTTTGCACTCGTTTGAAGACGTCTCCTCTGGGTCGGCTGGCCGCCGGAATGCGCAAGCCGCTTAGCCTGGTGACGGGGGGAATCGTTGCCGATGAAAAGCCACCCAATGCCGAAGAGAAGGCGCAGCCGGGGCCCGAGGGAACCGCCGCTCAAATCAAGGCCGTGAAACTGCAGGCCCCGAAACGACAAGCAGCCATCAAAGAACTCAAGGGGGCCGACGTAAGATACCACCCTGAGGTGGAAGCGAACCTCATCACCGCTCTACGGGCTGACCCATCAGAGTGTGTTCGTCTGGAAGCTGCGACTGTGATTGGGACGTTACCGATCTGCACGGAAGCCTTATCGAAAGCCTTGGAGATCTGCGCGACCGGCTCGGAAGCGGACGGTAACCCCGCCGAGCTTTCCGTGCGGGTCCAGCTGCGTGCCGAAGCATCGCTCGCGCGTTGCCTCTGCTGCTTACCCCAAAACTCGAGTACACCGACGCCCCGCCCCGAGTATCCCGGCATCACCGAAGCTGAGAACCCGCCCGAGAGCGCAGCTCGCAACACCGCATCTGGCCGATCAAACCAGTTACCACCGCTTGTCATGCCCGTATCGGCGGCCCTATCGAGTTCACGTGGCCAACATTTAACTGTTGATCCGGCGACGTTTCGCTACTCGGCCGTTCGGTCACGGTCACATACGCGCTCCGAGTCCACTCGGACGACCCCCGAACCACCGGCGAGTTCGACCCAAACACAGCCCCGGACACTGACGGAACTGTTCCGCCAAGCAGCCAATCCGAAATGAATGGGGAGCGTCGTCGCCTAACTCGCACCATTGCAAGTGCGAACCCGCCTCTCGGCTAACTCGATCAAGCGAGTCAAGCGTCTTTTGTTGTATTGCTGCAACAGACAGGGATAAACATTGCCAAGAATGTTGAAGACAACGTACGCCGCCCCGACAAGGAACCCGCGGTACCAAATCGCCACAAAAGTCATCCCAAGCATCGCTGTACAACCGACCCAGTGCGAAACCTCCGCCGACGCCATGTGATCACGGATCACGATGAAAGTCTTCAAGTCGCGATTCCTCGTAAAGTGGATGCTCCGGTTGAAACTACCCAGCGGTGTCGCATCAAGCAATCGAAGGTACCACAAAATACCGATCGACTCGTAAGTCGCTTGATCTCGAAGCAGATACCGTGAGCTAAGCCACGTGTAATCCGCGACATGCCGAAGGAAGGGGTCGGCGATCACCCCAATCACGAACGACAAGAACGTGAACATCACCACGTTGTCCAACAGGTGCATCGAACCTTCAGACGGACGATGGAGGAACAACATACAACACAAACTCGAGCGTTGCTGATCTTCCATCCACCGCGATTTCGATCGCTCGTCGATCTTGGATGTCGCCCGCGATCAAGTTTTCGTTGAATCGCACGGCAAGCGATAGTCCCTGCTGCACGGCGTTCCACTGGTCCACGTTTTGAGACGGGTCCACTCGAAAGAACGCTCGCCCGGGACGCATCGGAAGGCAGCGTGGTGGATCGGCCTGGTAGTCAAATCTCAATCCGGCCCGTCCAAGTCGATACAGTTCGTCAACGGCAGCCCCGGCGCCGATCTTCATGTCCAGTCGTCGTTCGACCAGGGCCTGAGTTTGGTCCGTGGGCAGCGATGAGGTCACTGCAACGTACATCCGCTGACCCGATTCTAACCATGCGGGCTCCAAGGCCACTTGCACGCGCTGCCCAGCGCCAACAAACGCCCGCTCGCTGTACTCAGGTTCAACCACTGCATCCAGTACACCATCGACCAATCGCCGCGCCGCCCAGAAACAACCACCTAAATCATCATGATCGTACTTAGGGAGGTCAGGCACGCGGCGTTGCGACGTGAAGACGGACATGCGACCGACAAAACCCAGTAGCCTTCCAAACACGTCGATCGGATGAACTCCGGGCAGGAACGCTTGGACACTCAGGTCCGCGTACGCCTCGTTCATCACGCGCATCTGTTCAAGGATCACTCGGTCCCCCTGAGACGTCGAATCGAACGTGATGCCTCGAGAGATCACCTGGTTGGACACCAGTTCCAACTTCTTGCCGATTCGGTCATAAACCGGGCGAACGATGTCTTGTTCCAGGACGCTCCAAGCGTCGGTCGTCAACAACGGCGGAATGTACGTCCGATCCAACTCGGGGGCCCCTTCGGCTCGATCAGCGCTGCGGATTCGCATGACCGGCAGGGTCGCGTAGCCGGCGTGGTCATCGGTGTCACTCAGCACGCACACGTTCAGTCGCCGAACTTGCACGGGACGTGGATTCTGACCCGTATTGACGTCCTCCATGTCCAGTGACTCGACTCGGTAGCGCCCGATACCCGAGGTGCTTACCGCGGCGCCGGACAGTTTTGGGACCGCAAGGAATAGTGTCACCACTTGGCAGTTGGACATCCATTGACGTAGATCGATCTCGGGAATCGACCCCGACTCAGGGAACGAGATCAGCGTTCCGTCACGCATCCGGGCGGCCAATTCATTGATCACGACGCGGTTGTTCGCCAGCGCGTCTTGGTCCAAACGAATGCGTCTGATTCCCCAGCTGTAGTGCTGGCTCCAATCGATGTTGTCACGAATCTGCGCATGCACGTTGTACTCAGCGATCTGAAAATGCTGAGGCCGCAGGAACATCCCTTCATGCCAGTGAACGGGTGCGTTGATCGACATCAATCCAAGCCTGTGCAGGAGGCCTTGCGCGACAGCCACGCGGCCGTGTGGGAGGGAAGCCGCGAAGGTAGGACTGGGCCGAGGGAGTGGAAGGCAGCCAAGCCGTGTTCGCGGTCACGTCATCGATTGATTTCGGTCGTGACGTCACCCGACCCTTACCTTCAGGCAAAAAGGCAGCTCTGCGACACCTGGACCGATCAGCGCGATCGTAGCGAGTGATGTGAGCTGTTGGTTAGCTGTTGGCGATTAGCGATCAGCTGTTGCGTTGTTGTTTGCACGGTTCGCTTGATCGAGCCAACGGCCCGTCTGATATCTCCGCATTCGCCGGAACGTTTTGGTTTACAGATGAGAAGGGTCAGGATAGAACCGGCTCCCGCGCCAAATCGTACCCGTGGAGACATGCAATGTTTGGACAGCCCCGACCAGTCGCGTTCAAGTCCGTTTTGCTTTGTTGGACAACTGCCTTAGTCCTGACGATGTCTTCAATGATTTTGTGGGCTTTCAGCGTTCACCAACTCGCAAACTGGTTTTCGTTGATTCCTGCAATTGCATTGGTAACCAGCTTGTTTGCAATGGTTACAACGAGGTACCTGGTCCGATTACGATCGCCCCTAGCAAGTCTTATCGTGCCAACCTCGCTGGCTGCATCATGTTGGTTACTTGCGATCGCAATCGGAATCTAGCTTGGCAGCGGAAGAGGATGTGCTAGCGATTATTCCAGTGAGATGCACGCTGCCTCTTGAGTGCTTCTGACGAACAGTTTTCCATCGCTGTAAGCTGGCGTGGACCAGCACTTGCCATTGAGAACCTTTGCGCGGGCCAATTCCTCATAGGCGTCCGGTTTAGCGTCAACGATCGCGACCTCACCTGCATCAGACAGCACAGCCAAC
>JBCCUO010000513.1:0-3873 GCA_039196805.1 Planctomycetota bacterium
CGCATCGTCAACAACTCACTCCGTGAGCCCCATCCCGCCCGCTCCCACGCCTCGCCTTCGGAGAAGGCGGGCGACAGTCGACAGACCACTCCGTGAGCCCGAGCCGCTTCGCACCGCGGAGCGAATCAGCCCGGACAATCGTAGAGGATGCCGCGGAGGCTTTCGAAAGGGCAACCTCTCCTCGTCGCGCCAACTACGAATGCCGAAACTCTACGCGAGTTCCGCTACGGTTTCGACGAGAAGCATCGTCAACAACTCACTCCGTGAGCCCGAGCTGAATCGCACCGCGCAGCAAATCGGCCGGTTGGCCGACCGCTACCAAGCCTGGCCCAAGGAGTGGGCGGGCTACATTGCCTCGAGCCTTACCATGCGAGACTCAATGGATTGTGCTTCCGTGACGCGTCCTTCCTGCTCGAGAATCGCTTTTTCATTTGCCAACGATTGCAGCAATGACGACCAGTCCGAACTGAGGCGAAACGTCTCTTGGACTTTGTGCAACGCCTCCAAACCTTGATCCGTTTCACCAATGATTAGCCGCGCGAGTGCCAGATCGGCCTCCGCTCGCGCGCGTGTCGGCCAGCTCAACGTCGCTGACTCTTGCAGGGCTTTCTGTAGCAGCTGCGCCCCCTGCTGATACGCCCCCGCTTGTAGCTTGGCACTGCCCATGGCCGCCGTCGCGGCTGCGGCGATCGTGGCATCGTCGCTGGATGCAGGACCACTCAGCAATGCAGCCGCGGCGTGACTTTGCCCCAAGGTTGCCAAACATTTCCCTTGAGCGACTTGCAACCACTGACGGTTGGATCCCTCCGCCAACGTCTCCGCTTTCTTGTAGTGGACCAATGCCAGTTGTGGGTTCCCATCTCGGTCGTGAGCGTTTGCGATCGCGCCCCAAAGCACCCATTGGGAAGCAGTCGACTCGCCTAGCTGACATCCCGTCTCACGACAATGCGGCAGCAGTTTGACTGCGGTGGCATCCGGCCATGCCGTGTCGACCAGTCGTTGCTGTTCGGCTCGCGTCCAGAAGGCAGCGCTGAGCGGGCGTTCGTCAGTCGGATGCAAGGCCAAGCGATGGTTTACCGCCGCCAACCAGGCCTGTTCCGATGCGTCCAGCTGTTCGGACCGACTGGCAGCGATTGCGACCAGCAGTTGCAGATCGCTCGCACGCAACCGATCCCCAAGTTGTTCAGCGCTCTCGGCCGCTTGCACCAACAGCGAGTAGGCCCAGGCATCGCGGCCAGCCACCAACTCCCGCAACCCCAATAAACGCAGGGCATCAGTGAGCGCCAGCGGATGCCCCACGCTCTGGGCGTCGGCTCGCAATTGCTCGGCCAGTTGGTCTTCGGGCAAGCCCTGTTTCAATTCCGCAACGAATTGGCGACGTGTCGTCAGATAGGCCTGCGACTGGTCAGGGCGACGGGCAAACTGACTCTGCAGCTCGGTCCAAGAACCTGACCGTGGCACTCCGATGGAGACGACTCTGGAGATAAAGGCGACCAGGTCTTGCTGCTCTCGCTCACCACTCTTCTCCCACAGTGCTTGTTCGGCCACTTCAGGATGAGACTGCACGTATCGTGTCGCCGTCCGGTAACGTTGCTGCGTGAGCAAGCGATTGACTTCACCGCAGAACTCGCTGGTCGCCAAAGTCTTGACGTCCGTCGTCCCCAATACGACTTCTCGACCGTCGAAGCGGATCGTCTTCGCGGGTGGGTTGACGACGTCCTGTGATCCGTTCGGCCGAGCCATCGTGTCCGCCGAATCAGACGGAGTCAGCAGACCCGCCGACTGTTCCAACGATTCTGCCAACCGCTCGCCTTCGACAAACAGCGTGCAACCACCCGACAAGACGGCACCACTTAGTAGCCATCCAGCCACAAGCTGTCGGGCGATCGCTCGTCGACGCAATCGTTGCGCGTTTGGACTAATTCTTAACATGGTGGAACCGAAAGAGCTTGGCGCGACTCTGGCATTCGGGATCGGATCGCACGACCTTGCAAGGCAGATAGGTGTCCAGCGATCCCATCGCATCGGGACTGTTGGGATGCATACTCAATTCGCTCAGCACCGACTGACTGGTTGCGGCTGCTTCGCTTGGTGTGTTGAACACGTAGGGGCGAATCACGACGACCAGTTCGCTGCGAGATCGATTCGAGGCTTTGCGTCTGAACAGCAATCCCAGCCCCGGGATATCGCCCAGCACAGGCACTTGATCTTTGGCGTCGCTCACCGATTCCTCGATCAGCCCGCCGAGCGCAACCGCCATGCCGTCCTGCGCGACCACGGTGCCACTGACCGTACGTCGTCGCACGGTGTCGACGTTGACCGCGGTCACGCCGGCGCCGCTCGCATCGGGCACCGGAATCGAAGCGCCACCGATGATCCGCTCGGAGTTTTCTTCGACGACACGCAGCGTGACCGAACGATCGGCGTTGATGTTGGGTGTGATCAACAAGGACTGACCCACGTCACGCAACTCGGTGATCGGAGTCGCGGAAACAGCGCCGCCGGCATTGATGCCGCCAACGACCTGAGACGGTGTGAATCCGACCGTGAAGGGCAGGGTATCGCCAACGAAGATCCGGCTGACCTCGTTGTTGGCGGTCAGAATCAGCGGCGTCGCCAGCGCTGTCACTCGACTTTGGCTCTCCAACGCTTGCAACCGATAGCGAAAGTTGTTGTCAACGACCTGAAACGACAACGCTCCCGGCACATTGCCGGCCAGCCCCAAGCCTTCCGCCAACGCTCGGCCAACCACGCTTCCGCCTGGAAACGGATCGAGTTGGTTGCCATCGCTGAATGCGACGCCATCCGTGCCGTCACCGGCCAAGTACTCAAAAGCACAGTGAATTCCGTCGGCCAGCTGAACCCGCAACACCTTGACCTCCAACAGAACGGTCGGCGTCGGAACGTCCAGTTGCTTGACCAAACGTTCGATCTCTTCCATCGATTGCTGGTCGCCGGTACGAACGACGATTTGGTTGTTGCGACGAATGGTCGAAACGTAGATCGTTGCTTTGTTGCGCCGCATCAATCGGGCTTGATCGGCGACGCTGAGCCGTCCCGATTGGGCCAATTGGTTCTCGATCGATTGGATTTCGTCGGACGACAGGTCTTCCACGTCCAAGTCGCGCTGGACCGAACCAGTGTTGTTGCGATTGCGTGATCTTTGAGTCAGGCCACTTCCCAGAAGTTGTCCGCTGGCACCACCAAGACCCAGGCCGCCCAAGCCCAGGCCCAGGCCGTTTTGTCCCAGGGCGTTTTGGCCGACGCCAGCACCCGCCAACCCGCCTCCATTTCCCGTGCCGTCAAACGTGCCCAACCCAAGAGCCCGTCCATCAACCAAGTCGAACCGGTTGAAGCGATTGGACAAGTCCTGCAAATCATCGATGTCGGCGTCAGCCGTATTCAGTTCCACTCGGTCACCAAAAACCTGACTGATCACCTGGGCCACGGCGACTGGATTCGGATACAGCAGCGTAAAGACCTTGGTTCGCTCTTCGCGAAAGCTGGTGAGGTCCTTTTGGTACTCATCCGAGGTCGCGATTCGAATGACGCCCGACTCCTCGTCCTTTCGATAGAACAGACCATTGGCTTTGACGATCGCGTCCAGGGCCGCCATCGGCTTGATATCGCGAAGGAATACCGAGACTTGTGTATTCCCCGCCTCGGCAGAGCAGATCACGTTGAGCCCTGTCTGCTCGGCAAACGGCTTCATCGCCTCGGCCAAGCTCACGTCATCGAATTGGATTGAGTTGATGACTTGCTCGGCTGGCTGACCGCGTGAAACATCCGTGTCCTGACTGGGGTCGTCCCCGATGCGAAACTCGACCGCGGACGATTCCGGATCGTCTTCGCCGGTGCGTCGGCTTGTTTCAC
>JBCCUO010000514.1:0-3868 GCA_039196805.1 Planctomycetota bacterium
CAAGAAACCCAGGTTGGTTAGCAGGTCGAACTTTTCTTGGGCCGAAATCGATTCGACCTGTTTGCTGTTGAGGATGCTTTCGTAAATGCGCTGGGCGCTGGTCATTCTCTGCGGATTGGACGGGTCTCCCGGGTTCCTCTCCGCTGAAGTCATGTAGGCCTTGCCTCGCAGCAGCGCAATCCGCGCCGGGGCAGCCCCCAATTGCTCGGCACGATCGGCAGCTCGAAAGGCCAACTGGTCGTCACGACTCATGCTGGGGACGCGTAGCGCCATCGTCCCGGCGCGAAGCCACAACGCTGACCTGAGGCCGGCATCTGTCGTCTGCCCGGCAGCAGCAAAGGCGGCGGCCTGAATGAAGTCAACCGAATGCTGGTACTCACTGGACGACGCGTTGACGGCGAACTTGTTGTCAGTCGCTCTGGCAAACGCCGCACAGAATCGCTCCAGCGTCTCTCGATTCAGCTGACTGCTTTGGGAAAGGCGAACATCCAATTCATCGTCTTGATTGACCTCAAGCTCTTTGCTGACCACTGCCATCGTTGGCAGCAACGCTTCCTCGTAGAGCCTTCTCTTTTCTTCTCGGAATCCAACCAAGTCGTCAAAGCGATCGAAACCGAACCGCCGCATCAACTCCAAGTTGGCGGGCAACACAATCGCATTCAAAGCGGGCGCGCGAACCGGTCTCTGGGCGTAAAGCCCCATCTCGACCAGGCCACGCAACATCGGAACGGAAAGGGATGGCCAGGCTTGGTCAGGGTCACGCGATAAACGACGCGCCAGGGATGTGGGCAGCGTTGGCCTCGTCTGGTCACCGTCGGCTCGCCACTGTCGCAGCTGCAGCAGAAATGACTCGGCTGCAAGCGTCTGCGGTGGCGAAGCCCCTGCCCACGCCTGCGCCTGGTCCAGCAAGACCTGACAGGCGGCGCTGTCCGTTTCATATCGAAGATTGACGAAGTCCGAATCGTCCACACCTGACCTCTGAATCGCCAGGCGAACGTAGTCACGCGACGTCGCCCGCATTCGTTCTTGCCCCAGCACTTCGGTCAGGCGGGCCGCCGACGATGATTGCAGAAGCCGGTTCAGTCTGTCGAGCGCCGACGCGTCCTCTTCGCCTAAGTCCAACGCGGAACTCAGCGCCCCGCGCCCGATCAAGTACTCGCGATAAACCGGATCCAATAGCGGTGCGTCGTCATCCACGACCGAAGGCGGCTGAGTGTCTAGCTCAGCGATCCAGCGTCGAAGCTCCTTGTCGGAAACGAGTCTTCCGCTGTCGCGATCACCAAGAAGCTGGTCAATTCGGACGGCCGCAGCCAATTCAGGCCAACGCTCACTCGCAGCGATCTTTGTGACCCACGCTGAAATCAATTCTTGATCGTCATCCTGAATCGCGCGTCCGTGCAGTCGATCAAGGATCGCAGCGGCATAGCACTCCAAAGGTGGCAGCACATCGAATCGTTCGGCGACGGCCTCGAAGACCTCGATGCTGACCTGGAGCGCGGGCACGCGTCCACCACGCCGCAAACCGTGCTGGGCGTGATGGTCCAGGACAGCCTGAACACTCGGCTGTAAACGTTGATTCAGCGATTGAGTGTCGGCGAGCGGCTTCAGCTCGGTCGTCAATCGCTGAAGTCGTTTGGGGTTGGTGATGGAATCGATGACCAGTGTCAGCACCGTCGTCAGCGATGAATGACTGCTTGAACTCGTTGACGATTGCAATGTCTTGATCTGGTCAAGCGCATCGGCGGCACTGGACCACTCATTGGCTAGGATTGCGTTCTCAGTCCGCACCAACAAGCGATCGATTCGGATCGTCGGAAACGCCTGAGTGATCTGGGCGGCAAGTTCGGGATCAAGCTTGTCCGCCGACACCAGCGGCTCAGCAATGCCGACGAATTGACCACGCGTTTTTGTCCAGGTGTTTCGGTAACTGGCAGGCAGCGATTCGGGCGCACGTCGGACTTGCCGCTCGACACGAATGACGTCGCCGACCACCTCGCCCGAGACCCAATGGCTGTCGGGGACGTCCCCGCGGCCCGCCAGCGAAAGAATGGGCAGCATCGCCAAACGAGTGACGCCGCCGACGGTTTCCATGTCGGCGTCAAGGGAACCGGAATCGAGGTGGCGACGAATCTCAGCAAGCTGGCTCCCATCGCTGCTGCCCCCCTCTCGCGTGGCCAAGACCAACTTGCCCACTAATACCAGCGAGGCCAGCCGATCGGCTACAGGTGCATTGACTTGTTTTAGACGGTTGCGCATCCAGGCAAGCGACTGCGACTTTGAATCGTCAAGTCCACTGGCCGCCGACAAGGACGCTGAATCGTTCGCGTCCAACACTTGAAGCATTCGCTGTGCCGCGGACAGTTCGTTGTCGCTGGGCGTCCGGTCGGCGGCGAGCGCGGCGTGGACCCGCTGGGCCAGCCTCAGGGCGGCGTCGGCAAACACTTGATCGGCGGTCGATTGCACGTCACCTTCGACGTTTTGGGCCGCTTGTGCCGCCTCCGACATCGCATTGGTCAGGATGCTGTAAGACTCAATCAGGGTCGCTTTATCGTCGGTCTGCTTCAGATTGGACTTGGCGTTTTCCAAGTGGTTGGCAGCCTGCTTGGCTGCGGGAAAGAAGACCGCGCTGAATCCGGGACGGTCGAAGGTGTACCAGCCGCCCAGGGCCAGGCCTGACACGACCAGCAACCCAGCCGCTAGGGCGGCAATTCGCTTGGGCGACAATCCACCTCGCGACGTCACGCCGGTAGCGATGGACATCGCACGCACAAAGTCGCTGCACGAGTCGAAGCGATCCTTAGGGTTGATTGCCATCGCTTTGCCCAAGACTTTCCGCTCGGGCGCCGTGACGGCGGTCATGTCCAATTTGCCGGTGCACTTGGCCATCAGCATGTTCGTCGGTGTCGTCGCATCAAACGGCAACAGTCCGGTACGTAACTCGTAGTAAGTCACGGCCAACGAATACTGATCGACGGATCGGTCGTAGGTTTGTCCCTGCAAGACCTCGGGCGCAGCGTAGGCTGGCGTGGCAAAGGCGGTCTGCGTCTTGCGCATGTCGCCCTCGATCTTGTTGGCAAGTCCGAAGTCGCAAACCTGCGCCCCACCACCAACCACCAGAATGTTTTGCGGTTTGATATCGCAGTGATAGATCTGGTGCTCTTGATTCAGCAGATCGATCGCGCCGGCAGACTGGTCCACAAAGGCGACCGCTTCGGCCGGATCCATCCCACAAGAGACTTTTTGATGCTCGGCGTTCTTGCTGGACAGACCTTTCTCGGCACGGATCGCTTCGACGCGGTCGTGCAGCGTCTGGTCACCCAAGCCCATTACCACGATCAGCTGCTGTGCATTGGGTATCGGTTCGGCCGATGGGTCGTTCGCATCAGGCCGAAGCGTTTCGTCCTCGACGATGGGGATGTCGACCGGCGTCGCCTGCGACGAAATCGACATCGTTTCGTTGATCTTGCCGGTTGGCGGCGGGGTTCGCCTAACGTCGACACTACTTTCCAGTTCGATCCGTTCGGTCTCACCGTCTTCCAGGACCCGACCTTCTTCGTCTTTGGTCCAAAATCCGAAGACCGGACAGAGGTTGGGGTGGTGGACGTTGCGAACGGTCTTGAGTGCCTTCAGTTCCTTGCGGCCACCGACGACGGCCAATGAACGAATGATCTTGATCGCCACGTGGATCCCGCCGGCGGCCTGACCGACCCAAACGTCTCCCGCCATCCCGCTGCCCAGAGGACGGATCAGCGTGTAGCCCGGCACGACTTCATCACCCGGTTGATAGGGCGAGTTGGCGGCCGATTCAGATCCTGCTTGTCCGAGAGGTCCTGGTGACATACCGATCCGGTCGGTACCGGAGTTCGTG
>JBCCUO010000515.1:0-3861 GCA_039196805.1 Planctomycetota bacterium
AGATCGGTGTGAAAAAGGCATGCGAGGAATGGATTGACGAACAGTTTGAACTGCCGACGTCGTATCACCTTCCGACGATCGAGAACATGCTGCAAAGCCACGGCAGCAACAACGTCGATCCCAACTCTCATGTCACACGATACCGCTACCACGCCTTCAATCACAACGCCGTTGCAGCGCCCGACCAACTGAAACAACGCGTCGCTTGGGCGCTCAGTCAGATCCTGGTCATCAGCGACGTGAATAACTCGTTCGGCGATCGTGCGCTGAACCGCGATGGAGTGCCACATTGGCTGGGACCGACGTCGTACTACGACAATCTGCTTAAGGCGACGACAGGAAACTTTCGTGATTTATTGACCGATGTCACTCTGCACCCCGTCATGGGACACTATTTGTCGCACCTGAGAAACACCAAAGCAAATCCGGACACCGGTTCGTTTCCGGACGAAAACTTTGCTCGCGAGATCATGCAATTGTTCACGATTGGACTGTATGAGTTGCAGCGTGACGGGCGTCCAAGGTTGGACGATGACGGAAACCTGATTCCGACCTACGACAACGAGACCATTAAGTCGCTGGCCCGTGTCTTCACCGGGCTGACCTACTCAAGGGCCGACTACTTCTGGTACGGCGACCCTCGCGATTTCGTCAATCCAATGGAGATGTGGGAAGAGCACCATGACACGGGTGAAAAGACGCTACTGAGCGGGACGGTGCTGCCGGCCCATGACGGAGAACCTGGTGACGGCATGGCGGATATCCACGCGGCATTGGACAATCTGTTTGACCATCCCAACGTCGGTCCGTTCATTGCGCGTCGGTTGATCCAACATCTGGTTCGCTCCAACCCTTCGCGCGGTTACATCCGCCGCGTCGCAGATGCTTTCGATGGCCGACGTAGCGGAGTGCGGGGGGACATGGTCGCCACCATCAAAGCAGTCTTGCTGGACCCCGAGGCATGGCGCGGAACACGTGGGCGTCGCGCGCGGGAGCCGCTTCGGTACGAAGT
The DNA here is from genome assembly GCA_039196805.1 of Planctomycetota bacterium. Taxonomy (GTDB): domain Bacteria; phylum Planctomycetota; class Planctomycetia; order Pirellulales; family Pirellulaceae; genus JBCCUO01. The sequence goes on from JBCCUO010000515.1 coordinate 1,013, forward strand.
CACGCCTCGAGGAACCGCATTTGGACGATTCCGAGAACCGATGCTTCAGTACTTCGCGCTCGTCCGCGCGATGGAAGCGACCGCAACGTACGACGAACGTGACAGCGCGTGGTTCGTGTTGCCTCGAACGCAGTACGATCTGGACCAATCGCCGTTTGGAGCCCCCAGCGTCTTCAACTTCTATCTGCCCGACTACCAGCCACCGGGTCCACTGGCTGGTGAAAAGCCACCCCGCCGTTTGCCCAACGATCGCTACTTTGCACCGGAGTTCATGATGCTGAGCCCGGTTCTAAACAATCGCATTGCCAACCGGTTTCGATGGGAAATCTACAACGACGGGGGCTCGTTCACGCACTGGGGTCCTAACAATAATCATCACACCAGCCGGTTGCGCTTCAACTACGGACCACTCTACAAACTGCTCAACGACGATCGCGATGCCCTCTTGGCGCGGCTGGACTTGGTCTTGTGCCAAGGTTCGATGCCCGAGTCGACCAAGGTTGCCATCAAGGACGCATTGGACGCAATTCAGCTGGAAGCCCCCTGGACGGACGAACAAGACCGTTTGAAGGCGATCTTAACCACCGTTATCTACTCGCCTTCCTTTGTGATCGCCAAATGAGGACTCTGATGACTGACAATGTTCTCTCCGCGTCACGGCGACAATTCCTTCAGTCAGCGGTTGCCGGTTCGGCCGGTGCGACGCTTCTTCAGTGGCAGGCTGCCCAAAAACTGTTGGCGCAAACCGCCGGAAGCAGCGGCTACAAAGCGCTCGTTTGCCTGTTCCTGGATGGCGGCAACGATTCGTTCAACATGCTGACACCCCACACGGCAGCCGAATACGACGCGTACCGTGCGACGCGTGGCGAGCCGGGATCCGGAGGCGTGTCGATCGACCGTGCTGATCTACTTGAGATCGCGGGTCCCGATGGAAGGACAATGGGGCTTCACCCGTCGATGACCGCTGTGCAGCAGCTGTACAACGACGGTCACCTGGGCTTCATCGCCAATGTTGGAAGCTTGATTCGACCAACGACGATGACGGATTACCAGGCGGCAGAGAGTCTACCACTGGGTCTGTTCTCACATTCTGATTTGACGCGGCACTGGCAAACGGCCATGCCCGACACTCGTGCGGCGCTGACCGGCTGGGGCGGCCGGATGGCAGACCTGCTGACGCCCAGCGAGAAGTTCAACGACACGATTGGGATGAGCATCGCCGTGGACCGTGTGAACACGTTTCAGGCGGCCGACAGCATTCGGTCCTACATCGTCAATAGCTCCGGTGCAATTTCTCGCAGTGGCTACTTCGGAAACTGGCAACGGGATCGTATCATCCGTCAAGCGTTCGACGAAATTTTGGCGCAACCAACAACTGACTTGGTCTCACAGACCTATTCTCAGTTGACGCGACAAGCGATCGATGCCGCCCAGCTTTACAACGATGCCACCGCATCGGTGACCTTGGAGACTCCGTTTCCGGAGCATTATCTGGGGCGCAATCTGGAGCGGATCGCCCGAACGATCGCTTCGGCCGACGATTTGGGGCATGAAAAGCACATCTTCTTTGTCAGCTACGGTGGATGGGATCATCACGGCGACCTGCTGGGCCCGCAAGCCAACCTTTTGGGGCGACTCAGCGAGTCACTGAAGGCGTTCTACGACAGCCTGGTGGAGCTTCAGGTTTCCGACCAAGTCGTTCTCTTCACCGCTTCGGACTTTGGCCGCACGCTGGTCAGCAACGGCCAAGGGACGGACCATGGCTGGGGCGGCAATCAGATTGTGCTGGGTGGACCCGTCAACGGCGGAAACCTCTTTGGCGAGTACCCGCAATCACTGGCCGAAAACGATCTGGATGTGGGGCGCGGCCGCTTGATCCCCACCCTGTCCGTCGATCAGTACGCCGCCGAGCTTGCTATGTGGATGGGAATCGGCAACGATTCCAACCTGGAATCGGTGTTACCGAACATCCGAAACTTCTACCCGCAAGGCCAACAAGGTCCTCCCATCGGTTTCTTGAACGCGTGATGGGAACGGCCGATTGCCAAGGTCAGCCTCATGTCACGCTGCGTCACGCTTTGGACCCTGACTCTCTGCTCCCTGCCGACACTTGTTCTGGTGACCGTCGCCGAAGGCCAAATGATCGTCGCTCACCGGGGTGCCTCCGCCGATGCGCCCGAAAACACCCTGGCGGCTTTCCAGTTGGCCTGGGAACAGGGGGCCGATGCAATCGAGGGTGATTTCTACCTGTCGGCGGACCACCGCATTGTTGCCCTCCACGACACCAGCACCAAACGAACCAGCGGCATCGACTGGGACGTTCGCAAGCACACGCTGAAGGAGCTTCGCACATTGGATGTCGGTTCGTGGAAGGCACCGCAATTTGCTCGAGAGAAGATTCCCACGCTCGAAGAGGTTGCCAGCACGGTTCCCGATGGCAAGACGTTCTTGATTGAAGTCAAGGACCAACTGCATCTAGTTCCTCACTTGGCCAAGAGCTTGCAATCTCTGTTCACGGCTAAGGTTCTTGAGCCACCCCAGGTCCGAATCATCTGCTTCGACGATGGCGTGATCTCGCGATGCAAAACACTGATCCCCGAGGTGCAAGCATTCTGGCTAACCAGCTTCAAGACAGACGTGATCGGGCGCACTCGACCACCGATTCAGTCCATTCTTGCTACCCTGGAAGCCACCCGTGCCGACGGATTGGACTGCAAGGCGGCAAACCACATCGACGCGGACTTCGTTCGCCAGCTGCGTGCGCGACGTTATCAGTTTCATGTCTGGACGGTTGACCAGCCGGAGATCGCCGCCCGTTTTCAGCGACTGGGAGTCGATTCGATCACGAC
>JBCCUO010000516.1:0-3857 GCA_039196805.1 Planctomycetota bacterium
CGGTCGCACACTTCGTCATCGCTGACTTGGTCGAAGTGATCGTAGTACTGACTGATCGCGCCGAAAGTTTGCGGAATCGACAGGCAGAGCGCGTGATCGCACATCGGAGCAAGCCTGGAAAACGATCCTGGCGCGGAAACGGGGACGGCAAGCGTTGTGTCGCGGGGGCCACTTTTTTGGACGACATGCAGGGCGGCAATCATCGTCGATCCCGTTGCGATCCCATCGTCGGTTACGATGACACTTCGGCCGGCAAGCTTGGCCGCGGGTCGCACGCTACGGAAGAGTTCTCGTCGGTGCTTCAATTCGGCCAGTTGACGATCACGCTCCCTGTGGACGTACGCCTGGTCAATCACGTCGCCTGGAAACCGACGATCCATGTGGACTTCGCCCTCTTCGGATACGGCGCCGATCGCCAATTCCGGCTGCGCGGGATGCCGCAGCTTGCGGGCCAAGACGACATCCAATTCGGCATGCAGTTCGTCAGCCAGCACTGCTGCGGTGACGACCCCGCCCCGGGGAATTCCCAGGACCAATGGATCTTCCAAATCTAACTCTTTGAGCTTGGCCGCAAGCTGTTTCGCCGCATCAAGACGGTCGCGAAAATGGAGAATCGTCACGGCATGGACCCATCGAGAGTGTTGGTTTGAAAGCGATCATGAAACCAGTTGCTTGCCAGCTGAGCAACTTCCTGCAGCTTGCCCGGTTCCTCGAACAGGTGAGTCGCTCCTGGCACGACTTCGACACGCACCGGGCATGTCATCATGGAGGCGGCGTGACGATTCAACTGCAGCACATCGTGGTCGTCGCCCCCCACAATCAAGAGTGTGGGGCAGTGGATCTGCGGAATCGATGCACCCGCCAAGTCGGGACGCCCTCCGCGTGAGACCACGGTGGTCACGCGCTGAGGCCGTCGGACGGCTGCTTGCAGCGCGGCGGCGGCGCCGGTGCTGGCACCAAACAGTCCGACCGGTAGCCCAGCCAGACGCTCAAACCTGGATGCCCAGTCGACGGTAGCGGCCAGCCGTTGCGTCAAGAGTTGAATGTCAAATCGCAACGACGCGTCCACCTGATCGATCGCTTGCTCCTCGAACGTTAACAGGTCAAACAGCAGGGTCGCCGATCCACCGGCCACCAAGACATCCGAAACGTACCGGTTTCGTGGGCTCTTGCGGCTGCTGCCACTTCCGTGGGCAAAAATGACAATCCCCTGAGGATCGCTGGGGAGCGTCAAGTCGGCCTCCAGCGATGCGGAACCGGCTTGAACAAGAACCGGTAGCTGATCGGGTTCGTGACTGGTTGACACGCTGAGCCTCCCAAGGTCGGGCATCGAAGTCGCGCTCTCATCAGGAGTAGCACGGAGCATGCCAATGCAATCCCCTTTGGCAATTCGATTGGCTGCGACGGCGCTTTGTCCGGCGCGGACAACGTGACCCTCGATGACGCCGAACGCATGCTGACTCGAGACCGAATGTGTCGTGTTTACCCACCAATGTGCACGCGCGTGACAAACTCGCGCACCTGCCGCATCGAATCGAACGGACATGGTCGACCTGGCCCGAGGGCGTGACTTGGCGCACCAGTTGCTGAAGATTCCAGCTGCCTGAAGATCGACGGACCGCACAAATCGTATTCGTGAAGCCGGTTTTCGTGCGACGTCTTGAAGATGACATCCATCGTAGCTCGGTGAACTTGGGAGCGATCAAGATGAAATGGTCTTGGCGAATTGGCAGCCTTGCCGGCATCGGACTCCACGTTCACGCAACGTTCTTCATTCTGATCGCCTGGATTGCATTTCATCATTGGCGGATGCACCAAAACGTGATGGCCGTCGTCTCGGGCGTCGGCTTCATCATGGCCCTGTTCGCTTGCGTTGTCCTTCACGAATTGGGACACGCGCTGGCGGCCAGACGATTCGGCATTGGCACCAAAGACATCACACTGTTGCCGATTGGCGGGTTGGCTCGCTTGGAACGGATGCCGAAGGACCCGCTTCAAGAGTTCCTGGTCGCGATCGCTGGCCCCTTGGTCAACGTCGTCATCGCGGGAGCGATCTTCGCGGGGTTGCTGCTGAGTGGACAGCCGATCCTGATTCGGCCCGAGGAGGGCGTGGAAGTCCCATTCTTGACGCAGCTGATGTTCGTCAACGTGGCCCTAGTGATCTTCAATTTGCTTCCTGCTTTTCCGATGGATGGCGGCCGCGTCTTGCGAGCCCTGTTGGCGACGCGAATGACCCACCGCGACGCCACGATGTACGCGGCCAGTGTGGGACAATCGATGGCGATCGCCTTCGCCATCGTTGGCCTGATGGCGAACCCATTCCTACTGCTGATCGCCCTGTTCGTGTGGGTTGGTGCCGCGCAAGAAGCCGAGGCAGCCAAAATCAACGCGGCTCTGGAAGGACTGACGGTCGAATCAGCGATGCTGACAGACTTTGCGGTTCTCAGCCCAGACGACTCGCTGGGGCATGCGGTCAAACTCACTCTCGCCGGCGACCAGAAAGACTTCCCAGTGGTCGCCGACGATCAAGTCGTTGGTGTGCTCTCTCAGACCAACACGATCGCTGAACTGAGCCAACAGGGGACATCGGCCAGGGTCGGACAGGTGATGCAAAAGGAGGTGAAGTGCGTGCAGCAACACGAACTGCTGACCAACTTGCTGGAGCGGTTGGGGGCCGAGCCGGCAAGAACCTTTCCGGTCATGAACGGCGATCGATTTGTTGGCTGGCTGACGATGGACAACGTGGGCGAAATGATGATGTTCCAGAATGTGATGCGTGCGCGACGCAAGGGCAAGCTCGCCGATGAAGCCTCCGACGAAAGCTTCCCGACAAGCGATCCACCCGCGTTCACCCATTCCCACGCCTGACCGGCGACGTGTTCGACACTCTTCACTGCACCTGAGTCTCGCTTTGGCTCGCGAGTTGCTCGGTCGTTCGGCCTGCAACGCAGTTGTCCCGTTGACGCTGCACATTCACCCCCAAAGGTCGAAGAGAGTCAGAGATGCTCGGAAAAATCATGGTCGCGTCCGTTGTGTTGATTGCCTCAAGTCTGGTTAGCTGCGACGACGCAGACGCATTCGGATTTCGTCATCGCCGATGCGCGCCAGCGGCGCCCTGTTGTCCCGAGCCGGTGGTTCATTGCGCACCGGCACCGACGGTCTGCTGCCCACCGGTCGTTCACACCGTTGTCCGAAGCGCACCGGTCGTCTGTTGTCCGCCCGTCGTGACGACGACCACTGTCAGTTGTGAACCCGCTTGTTGTGAGCCCGTCTGCTGTGAGCCTGTTTGCCAGCGTCGCGTTCGATGCTGTCGCGTTCGCCGACGCTGTCGCTGACAGAAACGATTTCACCCTCCCGCTTGCGGGAGGGTCGGACTCTCAGGCCCGGGGGCTTGAGGGCCCGTTGATTCAGTTGCACATTGACTTGCCATCCCAACACACTCCCCAGCATGCCCAGGGTCAGTCCGATGACCAATGCTCCGATCAGAATGACGGTCATGACTACCCTGTGGCCGTGGCGGGCGCGATCACGGGCAGACCCGATCCCACCCACGCTTTGTAGCCACCGACTAAGTCGTATGTGTCAGCAAATCCGGCTCCCTGCAACACGCTGATGGCGATGGCGGATCGATAGCCTCCCTGGCAATGAACGATCATTGCTTGATCGCGCGGCAGTTCATCCAAGCGACTCACCAAACGATGCAGCGGAACGTTGAGGCTGCCATCGATGTGACCGTCATTCCATTCCGCCTCCTTGCGAACATCCACTATCAGAGGATCGCCGGGCATCTCGGAGGCCGCGACCGCCGTGATTCGGTTCGTGGTTTCGATCTGATCTTCGTGTTCCGCTAGCGACCC
>JBCCUO010000517.1:0-3856 GCA_039196805.1 Planctomycetota bacterium
CAAGAGCATCGCAAATCTGATCAAAACCGCCCCCAAAGTTCTCACGACGATGTCCGGTCACCAACACGTACTCGGACGTTCGCCAGCGAGATGGCAGAAGCGCGTCCAGCGTCTGGTCAATCACATCGCGGGCTGCCGGCTCTTGCTGAGCCGCGACTTCGATCTGCAACGCATCGATCACCGTGTTCCCGGTGACCACGACTCTTGACGCGTCGATGTGGTCATCCAGCAAATTGGCTCGGCTGGTTGCGGTCGGCGCAAAGTGCAGCGTGCTGATCGGTGATGCAAGAATTCGATTGGCTTCCTCGGGAAATGGGCTGTGAACATTCCGCGTCCGCAGCCCTGCTTCGACGTGACCAATCGGAATCCGGCGGTAGAAGCAGGCGAGTGCAGCCATCAAAACGGTGGTCGTGTCACCTTGGACGACTGCGAAGTCGGGAGATTCCGATTCCAGCAACGCATCGACCTTGGTGAGCAACCGGGCAGAGAGGCCCGCTAGCGTTTGGCTGGGGACCATGAGGTCCAGGTCGTGGTGGACCGGCAGATCAAAGATCTGAATCACTTGGTCCAGCATTTCCCGGTGTTGGCCCGTGGAGACCGAAAGCAGGTCCAGTCGGCGGTCGGCGTCCAAACGGCGAATGACGGGAGCCAGCTTGATCGCTTCGGGGCGCGTGCCGAAAAAAACGGCAACTTTTGGCGGCATGGAAAGAGAAATCGGGATTCAGGGAATGCGGGCCGTGATATCCGGCGTAACCGACAAACCCACTGCACGAATTCGGGTCGACAACGCTAGAATGCGTCGCGGCCAGAACTTGCTCGTTGAGCCCCGCGGCGCCCCGCTTAGACTAGTCACTGCTGGGTGTTCCGAGAAGAATTCGAGTGTTCGAATCGACTGACGAAGGTCGCTTTTCTAAAACTCACCACGCGCCACAGGATGCCCACCTTTTTTGGGGCGTCTTCTCCAGATAGCCAGGTCGACATGTCACACAAGCCGAAGATGCCGACAGCGGTCCCCTCGCAAGCCGACAACAGCTACGAAGCGGTCAAGCAGCGTTTAAAGAACAGCTTGCTGGTTCAGCGCAAAGAACTGGAGGTCGACAAGATCTTTCGCGCGTTGGTGAAGCTGGAAGGCTCTGACCTGCACCTGAAAGTCGGTCAACCACCGATGGTTCGCGTGGGTGGCGAACTGAAGCCGCTGAACCGTCCGCCGATCGAAGCGGAAGAGATGGTTGAGTTGTTGCTGCCGATGCACGACCAACGCAATCTTCAGATCTTTGAAGAAGAAGGCGGGGCTGACTTTGCGTACGCCTGCGAGGTCGACGGAGTCCGCTGGCGATTCCGAGTCAACACGCTCAAGTCGCTCGGCAACATCGGCATGGTGGCTCGGCGGATCAACAACTTCATTCCCGACTTCCGCGGACTTTACCTGCCGCCCGTGATGGAGTCGCTTTGCCACTTCGAACAGGGCATGGTGCTGCTGGCGGGTGTGACCGGTTCGGGCAAAAGCACGACGATCGGTTCGATGCTGAACTACATCAACAGCATCTATCGGAAACATATCCTGACGCTCGAGGATCCGATCGAATTCATTTATACCGAAGATAAGTCGCTGATCAATCAACGCGAGGTGGGTCAGGACGTCAAGGACTTCGAAATCGGAATGAAGCATGCCGTTCGCGAAGACCCCGACATCATTCTGGTCGGCGAACTTCGTGACGAAGAAACGTTCATGACCGCCATTCATGCGGCGGAGACGGGCCACCTGGTGTTCGGAACGATTCACGCGGCCAGCGCGTCGACCACGATTGGACGGATCTTGGACCTCTTCCCCGAGGAAATGCACGGAGCGATCCGAGCGGCGATCGCCTTCAACATGAAAGGCATTATCGCGCAGAAACTACTCAAGAGCATCAAGCCGGGCGTCTCGCGGGTTCCCACTTGCGAAATCATGACCTTCAGCCCGATGATCAAAAAACTCGTCTTGGAAGGCCATGACAACAAGCTCCCCGACGCGATTCGGATCGGAGCCGAAGACGGGATGCAAGACTTCACGATGAGTCTCAAGCAGCTGATCGACGACCAACTGATCGATCGACCAACCGCTTTTGCAGTCGCCCCCAACAAGGATGCCTTGAAGATGGCGTTGAAGGGGATCGACGTCAAAGCACCCGGGATTCTCTAGTCCCGATCCAGGGCGATCCCTCGCGTGGTTCGCCCGGCTCAGCATAGACGGGAAACGCTGGCGATTTCATCGCATTGCCAGTGAAGCATCGCACTTATTAACCCCATCACTCCATTCCAAACGATGCCTCCATGGCTCGACAGCAAACAGCAGAGATTCAACTTTGGCAGACCGTCGCCCCGGTCGAATTCGCGCCACACGTGGCCGATCGAAGCCAACAACAAGCACTGTTGATCAGTGTCCGCCAGGGGGCCGGATACCAAATCGCCGGTGGACAGCTGGCGCATGCGATATCGGCACGAGCGACACACATCCTGATGGACTTCAGCGCCTCTGGGTGTGCGCTGCGTTACCAGATCGATGGCAATTGGGAACAACTGCCGCCGCTGGATCGAGAGACCGGGGACGCCATGCTTTACGCGATGAAGCAGTTGGCGCTGATGAATCCTGCTGATCGTCGCAGCGCGCAGACCGGCAAACTGGGGCTGAAGGTCGCTAAGACCAAATACACTCTGGTCCTGCAGTCCCAGGGAGTCAAAACCGGCGAACGCTGCCTGGCGCGACTCACACCGGACAAGTCGCCGTTTGAATCGCTTGCCGACCTGGGCATGCGCGACAAGATGATCGATTCCCTCAAGGAAGCACTGAACTCCGAGGGGACGATCGTGCTGATGTCAGCCCCCAAAGGGGAAGGTTTGACAACGACCTGGGAAGTTGCGGTCAACGCTGCCGACCGACTCATTCGCGACTTCCAGTCCTTCGAGCCCCAGGAGAGTCCGGAACCGGAAATCATCAACATCAACCCCAACTTCTTTGGTGGTGACACCGGCGATACCGAACTGGAAGTGGTTGAAAAAATCGCGCTCAAGGAGCCCGATGTCTTCATGTTTCCCAACCTGCCTCAAGCGGAATCGCTCAAGGCATGTCTGGAACAAGTCGAAATCGCCGATCGACAAGTGATCACACGGATCGTGGCCGGTAGCGCCATGGAGGCGTTCGTCAGATTACTTCAGCAATACAAGGACTCGGCCGACGCGTTGATCAAGCGAACCAAGGTGGTCCTCGGACAGAAGCTGGTCCGACGTCTATGTGACAACTGCAAGATTGGGTACGAGCCGACTCCCCAGTTGCTCAAGCAACTGAACATTCCGGCCGGTCGTGTCGCCATGTTGTATCAGCCGTTCATTCCGCCACCGATTGAGCAGCAAGTTGACGAAAACGGTCGCCCGGCACCGATCATTCCCTGCCACGTATGCGAGGGCCGCGGCTACTACGGTCGCGTAGCCGTCTTTGAGATGCTGCAGCCCGGCGACCAGCTGCGTGCCGCACTCAAGAAGACCCGCGACCTGGGACAGCTGATGCGCGTCGCCAAGGCGGAAGGGCATCGTGGGATCCAAGCGGAAGCGGTCCTCACCGTCGCCCGTGGACTCACTGGACTGGACGAGCTCAAGCGAGTCTTCTCCAAGGGCTGAGTTGCGGTACCGCTCAATTTAGCTGTCCTTCCAACAGCTCATCGGCCTCGGTCTCGGCGGCGTTCATCACTTCCGCGATCGTGACGGCTTGACCGTCGCGCTGCTTGCTCAAATGGGCTGCCTGCATGAACGCATACAGCTCAATGGACTCGCTGGGATCAATGGGCGGTTCACCGCTGCGGAAGAATTTTGCGATCTGGAC
>JBCCUO010000518.1:0-3856 GCA_039196805.1 Planctomycetota bacterium
GGGAATGTTCGTGGAGTTGACGTACAAGATGCCCGACGTCGGATCGAAACACGCACCCGACCAGTTCGCGCCCCCATGGAACCAGGGAATCACCACAGTCCCCTTCAGGCTGGGCGGATTGAACGCGGGACCGCCTCGGATCGCACCGAGTTGGTCGAGCACGAACTGACGGTTGGCCGCAGCGATGTTGGTAACGTTTCGCTCGTCGAAAAACTGCGCCGAAAACGGTGGAGGCTTGGTCGGTATCGGCTGCGTCTTGGCGGCCAGCTCGCCAGGCACATCCGATGACGGCACGCTGATCTCTTTGATCGGAAATAGCGGCTTCCCCGTCTCGCGATCAAGCAGATAGACATAACCCGTCTTCGTCACCTGGGCGACCGCCGGAATCTCCTGCCCACCATGAGTGACCGTGACCAGGTTTGGATAAACGGGCAAGTCGTGATCCCAAAGGTCGTGGCGGATCGTTTGGAAATGCCAACGGCGCTGGCCGGTCTTGGCGTCGATCGCAACCACGCAGTTCGCAAACAGGTTGTCGCCGTGTCGGTCGCCGCCGTAGAAGTCGAAAGCTGCTGATCCCAATCCGACAAAGACGAGACCTCGCTGCGGATCCACACTCGCTCCGCCCCAAGCGTTGGCACCCCCACGGTTCTTCCACGACTCGCCCTGCCAAGTGTCATGACCCAACTCGCCCGGACGCGGCACCGTGTGGAAGCGCCAAAGCTGTTTTCCCGAACGAACATCGAATGCGCGCACATCGCCCGGTGCGGCCAGGTTTGGTCCCTCTCCGTTGGACACACCCAAGATCACGGTGTCACCGCAGATCGCCGGGGCTGACGTGGGCCCGTAGCCCAGCCTTGCGACATCACGCTCGAGGTCTTCACGTAAGTCTTTGGTGCCGGCGTTACCGAACTTTGGATCCAACGCCCCGGTTCGCGCGTCAACTGAAAACAGCCGCCCGTCAGATACACCATGCAATATCCGCCGCTGGCCACCCGGAATACCGTCCGACCAATAGGCGACGCCCCGGTTCACGCCTCCCGATGCCAACGGTCCGGCTAGTGGTCCCGCCTTGGCCGGATCGAACTCCCAGATCACCTTGCCGGTTGCCCCGTCGAGCGCCAGCAATCGACGATTGGCTGTCGTGACGTAGGCAACTCCGTCAACAACCACTGGCGTGCACTCGATCGTCTTACCCTTTCCGTCGACCAGCTCTCCGGTGCGAAACGTCCACGCTCGTTCCAGTTTCGCGACGTTGTCTCGGCTGATCTGATCGAGCGTCGAATACCTCATGCACCCCCGGTCGCCGCCGACGGTCATCCAGTCGTCGCCGGTCTCTTCCCAGCCACTTGAACTCAATGGACTTGTGCCGTTGCGAACATCCGTTGGCGTTGGGCTCACAAACTGGATGGGGCTACTCACGACTGCCCCACGCGCGTCTGTGACCGACACATACCAAGTGTTGGCATTGGCCGGCGGCTGTTCAGTAATGACATTGCCGTTTCGAATCTTGGCGTCCCGACTGACCCACTGCCGCTGTGACCGTATGCCGTCATCGGTTGTGTAGTGCAATTGGCCCTTGGATATCGGAGTTTTGGACTCCACCGTCGCGAAAACAATTGATGACCTGATCTTAGGTGCGTGGATGACCGGTAGTGGGACGCCATCGTTGCAGTGCGAGTCAATGAAAAGCTCGATCTCATTGCGTTCCCATCCGGCTTGATGCCCGTGAGGCATGTTGACGGTAACACAAAGCTGCTTCGGGCCTGCGACCGCATCGAAGGACTTCATATAACTGTCCAGCGGATAGTGTTTGTCGTTCGTGCCGTTCACGAACAGAATCGGAACTCGGCAATGCGGAAGAAGACTGCCTGGGTCGTAGGTCGCGACCCAAAGCGGAGCGCGGTCGCCTAGCCGGTCGATCTGCGGCTTTTGTACAGAGTCTCCTTCGTGCAGGAATCCACACCCGTAGACTGGAACCGCTGCCTTGAAACGATGATCAAGCGAAGCGACCAGGCAGGTTGTGTAGCCTCCCCAACTAATCCCCGTCACCGCCGTCCGATCCGCGTCAATGTCCGGAAAGCTTCGCAGCAATGAATGAGCGCGGATTACATTCGCTGCCGCGTGGTACGGCCAGTCGTCGTCATGGCTGCCACCGATCGAGTCGAACTTCTGTTTCGCACCATGATCGGGACCGCCGCCGGGAAGTCGCGTCCGCGCCATTCGATTGTGGCGATGGTGGTGTCCCGGGTCTCCCGATTGTGAAAACTCTGGTTCCGGTGGCCGAGAGCCGGACAGATCCATCGCAATGGCGGCGTAGCCACGCTGGGCCCACTGATAGGTCCAGTTGGCGAATGCAGTGCCTCCGCCACCGTGAATCAGGACGACCCCCGGAAACCGCTTGCCGCTTGAGTCGCGTCCCAGAGTCTGCGGCGACGCGTAATACGCAAACACCTCCGTTTGCCGTCCGCCGAAGGTCTCGCCTTGATACACCAGCGAATGCACTGAGTTTTGACGGTCAAGCCAGCGTGCTTCCGGAACTTGACTCAGTAGCGCCGGGAGGTCCCAAGGACCAATCGACTTGGCGGAATCGTCCTGCGCTTCTGCAGGAAAGACGCCCATCAACACGAGCATCGATGCAAGGGAAATCGGGCCGGCAGTGCGGCGGGAGGGGGAGTGAATCATGCAGAATAGTGTACGCGGACAACTGGGTTTGATGGTGGTCCCGTGACTTGTTCGAACAGCTCGCTCCATTTCTACAATCCAGCCAACCAAACATCACTCACTGATTGACTCCACGATGTTACGTTTTGCAGTCATCGCTTGGATCGCCCTGATATCGGGTTCGTTCACACCGATGGTCCTTCGTGCCGACTCCGACACGACGACTCCGCCCGCCAAGCCCAGCCTGGACCAGCTGACCTTCGTGCGGATTCGCTACGACAGCGTGGGTGGATTTGGACAGTCCTGGTATCGGCACGAGGGACGCGACTGGCAGCGTTGGGAAACGGACTACCCGAGGGCGGAAAAGAACCTGATCATCCGGCTGAAAGAACTCACGACCCTGAACGTCAGCGAATCGCCGATCGTTTTGCGGCTGACGGACCCCAAACTGCCCGATTACCCATTCATCTTCATGAGTGATGTTGGCTGGCAAACGCTCTCGCGGAACGAACAGGCGTCGCTGAAACGCTACCTGGCCAACGGTGGCTTTTTATGGGTGGATGACTTTTGGGGAGACGCCGAGTGGCGGAACTTGGTCGCCAACTTTCGAACGCTCAACCCGGACTGGCGATGGAAACCGATTCCCAAACGCCACCCCATCCTCACGACTGTCTACCCGCTCTCCGAGTGCCCTCAGATCCCCGCTCGCATCTTCTACCAGCAGTCGGGCCGCCCCTACGATCCGCCTCAGGTGCATCGCTATCCCACCGGAGGGATCGCGGGAGTGAACCAGGTGAGATTCATGGGGCTGTTCGATCAAGACGACCAGCTGCTGGCCGTCGCCACACACAACACCGACATCGCCGACGGTTGGGAACGTGAAGGCGAATCCCGCGAATTCTTCGATCGCTTCTCGATCAAATCCTACGCCATCACGATCAACATCCTCGTCTACGCGATGACGCACTAACGCTACGCATCAAGAGAACAGAAGCGATCACCCTCCCGCTCCTACTCCTGCTCGTGCTCAGTGAAACGGTGCTCGTGCTCGTGCTACTATGAAGTCCGTGGTTTGACCAGAGGCGTCTGGACGCTTTTTGAAACTTTCCGTTACATCGATTTTTTGTCAGTGGTTGAGGGACTGAACAACGCTCTGCGTCCGAAACATCCGATCCTTCGACTCGGAACTAATCGA
>JBCCUO010000519.1:0-3855 GCA_039196805.1 Planctomycetota bacterium
CTCTGACGAACCCCTGGCTTCGGTCGCTCGCTGGATCGATAGCAATGGCATTGACTCTTTGCAGATGCTGACCATCATCGATCCGTTGCTGGACATCGTCGGCAGCGACTTGGCTTACGCCTACAGCACGTTTGACCAGCAAGGTGCCCCAGCGGTCGCATTCAATTTGACCGACTTAGGGTCAGGGCGATTCCGAGCCCTGACCACTCAGAATGCTCCTTCAGGAACGCGCAAACGCCAGCTGGGCATCGTTCTGGATGACGTGTTGCTGTCGGCCCCGTCGATCAACGAGCCGATCGCCAAAGAAGGTCGAATCACAGGTAACTTTACCCGTGAAGAGGTCGATCGATTGGTGGCGATCCTAAAGGCCGGCCAATTGCCGGCCGCGTTGACACCGCAACCCATCGCAGAGAATCAGATCGGCGCCACGCTGGGCGCGGACACGATTCGCAAGGGCGTCATTGCAATTGCAGTTTCGCTTGCGTTGGTGTTGCTATTCATCTTGTTCTATTACCGCTTCGCCGGAGTCCTGGCGTGCCTCGCGTTGACGCTAAACCTGGCGATGATTCTGGGCACGATGGTGCTGATTAATCAGCCGCTCACTTTGCCCGGCCTGGCCGGATTGGTGTTGACCGTGGGGATGTCGGTCGACGCGAACGTGTTGATCTTCGAACGGATTCGCGAAGAGCTTAAAAAGGGCGCCAAGCCGCGAATGGCAATTCGCAACGGCTTTTCCAAGGCGACCACGACGATCGTCGATGCCAACCTGACGACGTTGATCACCGCGATTGTGTTGTACGCGATTGGTACCGACCAGATTCGTGGTTTTGCCGTCACCTTGATCTTGGGCATCGCCTATTCGATGTTCACCGCGATCTTCATGTCGCGAACGCTGTTCGATATCGCTGAGCGTCACGGCTTCGTATCGCTCAGCATGGCGGACACGATCAACTCGCTGAAAAACGCTGTCAGTGGCGGCGCTCAGTTTGATTTCATTGGCAAGGGAAAGTTCAGCCTCGCGGTCTCGCTGCTCTTGGTGATGGCCGGCGTCGGAGCCCTGTTCGCGCGAGGTCAAGGAATCTTGGACATTGATTTTGCCGGAGGGGCGTCCGTCCAGTTTCGATTGACCGAAAAGACTGATACAGAAACGGTTCGCGAGATCGTCAAAAAAGCACTCACCAGCGAGGATGGAGAACCCGTTCAATCAACGGTCACCAGCGTCAGCATGGAATCAGCGCCCGATGGCACCGTCTACAAGGCGGACGCTTCGATCGAAGACGTTGAACGGATGAAGGAATTGCTGGAAACGGGTTTTGCCGCGGATGGCGAGTTGAAGCTGATGACCTATGAGGTTTCGGTCGAGCCAACGCCTCCACCCGGAAACGCTCAGGTGCCGTCCTTTGATGACGCGCTTTTGGGTGGACAGAGGCCAAATGACGGTCGTCAATTCGCCGTCGCGTACGCACAAGAAGACGCGGCAGAAGGGGAAGCCGACTCGACCAGCCCGGCTGCCGGTGAATCCACCGAAACCAACAGCGACGTCGACGCCGGCGCCGGCGAAGAGAGCAGCTTGGAGGAATCAGGGGCCGTGCTGACCGCCGGCCAAACGACCACCAGCTACATTCGGTTGGGCGTCGCGGGCACGGACGAAGTGTCGACGATCAACGCAAAAACCTTGATCGCCTACGTGCGGGCGGCAGCCGAAGCGGTCGGCGTCTCGGTTAGCGACCGCAGCATCACGTTGTCGCCGATTGGCGAAGGCGCCGACAAGTGGGAACGCAAGTCATCCCTGCAGTTCTCTCAGTGGCAGATCGACCTGCCATTGGAAAAGGAAGTTGCCGACAAGGTAACCGAGCAGCTGCAATCGACGCTTAGCAGTGACGCGGTTTGGATCAGCAGTTCGCGGGTGGGGAGTCAAGTTGCCAGCGACATGGTCGGTCGGGCCATGGGTGCTCTGTTCGGCAGCATCCTGTGCATCATCGCGTACATCTGGTTCCGGTTCCAGCGAGTGATCTACGGCTTTGCCGCCGTGGCTGCCCTACTGCACGACGTGCTGATCACGTTGGGTGCGATCGCGGTCAGCTTCTACGTCGCCGACGTCTTGGGCTTCCTGTTGATTGACCGGTTCAAGATCAGCCTCACCGTCGTGGCGGCCCTGCTGACGATCATCGGCTATTCGCTCAACGATACGATTGTGGTGTTTGACCGAATCCGCGAGACGAAAGGAAAGGCTCCGCGTCTGACCGCCGAGATGATCAACAGCAGCATCAATCAAACACTGAGCCGGACGTTGTTGACGTCGATCACGACGTTGATCGTGGTCTTGCTGTTGTATCTGTTCGGTGGATCCGGGATTCACGCCTTCGCGTTTGCGTTGGTGATTGGCGTGTTGGTCGGAACATACAGTTCGATTTTCGTTGCCAGTCCGATCCTGCTGTGGCTGGTCAAGCGTAACGAAACCGCTTCGAACTAGGCGGTGATGCCCAGGTGCGGCTCCATCATCTCCCAGGTGAATTCACACATCAGCGACTCGGGAACCCGCATCTCGCGTGACTCGTCTTCGCAGATCGGTTGCACGATCTGCTCGGTCGACCTCCGCAGATCGACGACCGATTCAGGACCGTCCAACAGCAGCACCGTCGGCCGGTCGACTTCTGATTCCGAACGCCTGATCACCCGGGCTCGCTGGCCGTCGCTCAGCTCGACGCACGATCCGATCGGATACAGCGTCAGTTGTTCGATCAGGGCTTCGACCGTCTTGAGATCCAGCTTGCCGCGCTGAGCGTCGTACAGCAGGTACATGACGGCATCGTGAGGAACAAACGCGGGTCGTCCCGGACCGCAGGTCAGCAGCGTCAGGTAGGCATCGACTGTACCAACGATACGAGCCAACTCGTGGACTCGTTGCTCCTTCAGTCCGCGTGGATACCCCGTTCCATCAATCCTTTCATGGACCTGGGACATCACCATGGCAACTTCGTCGTTGACAACGGGCAGACCGCGAAAGAGCTTCTCCGACATCGTGGGGTGTTTGCGAAATCCCCATGCATCGTCCACCGACAGCGTCTCTTGCGGGTCGCGAAAGTGAGCCGGGAAGAGGTACAGGCTCAGGTCGTGAAGCAGCGCCGCAACGCCCACCTGCAAGACCTGCCTGGGTTCAAGATCCAATTCGATGGCCGTTGCGACCGACAGCATCGAAAGCTGTACGCAACGCTGACCAAACTCTTCTTCGATCTTTTTGTTGGCCACCGAATGAATCGCTTGGTCCGCATCCTCCGCAACGATCTTGATGAACGCCTTGGGTAGCTCAACCAACATCTGCAGATCATCGGGGTTAGGCTTCTGAATCATCGTGCCGATTCGCGAGATGCACTGCGAGGCGGCCACAACTTGATTTGCAAACTGCTCCGACCGGACGGACGAGTAGGCTTGGCCCGTCCGATCCACACGTTGCCAAGGCTTGGGACGTTCCGTCTTCTTGACGACCGTGCGTTTGCTGGCCACCACGGGTCCGGACTGCAAGTCTCGCGGATCCACTTCGATGGAGTGGATCTTTCGACGCTCCATCGACTCGATCAGCTCGCGGGTGATCGTCACCCCCGATTCGATCAGCACGGTGCCGTGCTGGTCCGTGATTTGGGACCGGCAGCACGTGCCCTCGGTTAAGTCCCCTAGAGGGACACGAATGCGAGTTGCATTGCTCATCACGCTAAACCCCAAGCGCGGAACAGAATTCGATCCCAACGCCCCCACGGCGTCAGCTCATCGTCAGCGAGACTTCGTACCCCCCGGGTAAGCCTCGCCTCATCAACGGTGCGTCAGATTTGACGACGCAGTGCGTGTTTTTCGCACACA
>JBCCUO010000520.1:0-3852 GCA_039196805.1 Planctomycetota bacterium
CCCCACAATAAACCTCGCTGCCGTAGCTAACAGTATCCTGCGGACGTTCGGCCAATGCGGTGGGGGCCAACGCTGGGGCTACATGCGCGTGGGGGGGGGCAATTAGGGGGGGGCTGAGTGCTTCCGTGGCTCGTACTATAAACGCACGTGCCCAATCAAACGTACCCCGATCAGCTCCAGACGCATTGTCGCAGCTGGGTTCTGCTGGTGCTGGATCACCGGTGACTGTTGGCGGATCGAGGACTGAGCTACGCTAAAAGCATGGATGAGCTGATCGAACTGTACAAAAAAGACATCGACCAAACCCTGCTGCGGGAGTCGTTGAAGCTTACGACTCAGGAGCGTGGCGAGCGTTTTCGGCAGTTCATGGAACTCTGTTTCGAGCTGCGTCGTGCCGGTGAGTCGGCAGGTGTGTCGACCAAGTCAACCGGATCCGATAGCGGTCATGGGAAGTGACTGCCAACTCATTCCAGCAGTTGCTCTCGATTTTGGTGAAGTCAAATGTCGACTTCATTCTGGTTGGTGGGTTGGCGGGGATCGTCGCGGGTGCGACTCGAGCGACCTACGACGTCGACATTGTGTACTCGCGATCGCGTCAGAATCTCAAGTGCCTCGTCGATGCCATGTCACCTCATGATCCGTACCTGAGAGGGCTTCCTCCGGGGCTGCCGTTTTCGTTTGATCTCCGAACACTTGAGAACGGGTTGAACTTCACGCTCACGACGAAGCTAGGTGACATCGACCTGTTGGGCGAAATCACGGGGGGAGGCGACTACGATCAGCTGATACCCGATAGCACACGGGTTGAGATCTTTGGACTCCAAATCCGTTCGGTAACGCTTTCCAAGCTAATTCAGCTAAAGAGGGCGGCTGGTCGTCCCAAGGATTTGGAGGCGATCGCAGAGCTTGAGCTGCTGCTGGCGCACCAGGAGAACGGCCCAAGCAACTGATGGTTAGCGGCCCCAGCCCATCAAATTGACCAGGGAGTCGGTCAGCGAACTGACCGGCGCGGCTGGTTCAGCATAAGCCCACATGTTGCGAACCAGGTCGGTCATCAGCATGCCACCCAAGCTCATGACGCCAATGATGCAGAGCAGCGAAACGACTTGCAGCGTCGTGAAAGGTACGTCGTAGCCCATGGCCCCGCCTACGGCGGCACCCGCGTAGGCGGGCTCGTCCATTGGTTCGGCCTCGAACCCACCAGCTTCCATTCCGTCGCCAGCCACCATTCCTGGTTCGGCATCCATGGGTTCCGCATCGGCAAAGACGTCTCCACCGGCCGCGTCGCCGAATGCGTCGTCACCGAACTCGACCGGTTCAGCGATCGCTTCGGAATCTTCGACCTCAATGACTTGGGATCCGCTGTCGTCTGCTTCCAGCCCAACACCCGAGGGTGACAGTTGAAATTCTTCGTCGTCCGCGAAGTCAACCGCGGAACCATCGCCCTTGCCGCTGCCCGAGCCACTTCCAATCCCGCTGCCGATTTCGGCGCCCAAGTCGAGCGCGGAGATGCTGCTGCCGGCCAAGTCCAAGGGCTCGCTCTCCAGCGAGAGACCGCTGTCGGAAGGGCTCATCAAGTTGATGCCGCTGTCGCCGGCGATCGAAATGTCGCTGCCGCCACTGCTGATGACCAAGTCGTCATCGTTTTCGGCGATGACCAAATCGTCATCATCCAGAGCGTCGTCGGCGATTGAACTGAGGTCACCATTGCTTCCCTCCGAGGCCGAGCCACCGGAAAGCGCGCCCCCTGATGCACCGCTTACCAGATCGTCGCTGTCACCCGCGATCAATCCGCTGCCGCCCGACTGAGCACTGAGCAGATCGAGTTCGCTCAAGACGTCCGATCCCGCCGATTCTGACTGGCCGGCGCTGTCGATCGATTCGTCGCTCATCAGCGAGAGGTTACTGTCGCCATCGATCGAGGCCATGCTGTCGTCGCTAAGCATGTCCAGGTCGCTGGCACCGATCACTTCGTCGTCGCTATCTTGTTCGTCTACCGATCCGCCGAAGCTGAGGTCACTGTCGCCCTGCAGTTTCAGCTC
Organism: Planctomycetota bacterium; assembly: GCA_039196805.1. Taxonomy (GTDB): domain Bacteria; phylum Planctomycetota; class Planctomycetia; order Pirellulales; family Pirellulaceae; genus JBCCUO01. The sequence goes on from JBCCUO010000520.1 coordinate 2,043, forward strand.
ATCCGACTCGCAGCCCAAGCTAAGCGAACTCGCGCTGTCGCCCGCATCGCTCGACGCCGGGTCGACACCGGCCGCCTCTTTCAGTTCTTCATCAGTGATCGGACCGGTGCTGCCAGTGTCGGCGACTTCGCCGAGATCCAGTTGCGCGGAATCGTGCGTCAATGCCGGGCCTTCCAGCTTGAGATCCTTTGAATCGATCTCGGCCAGTTCCTGGTCGTCCAGCCCCAAGTCGTCGCTGCCCGATGACTTGGCGACCAGCTCGACATCACTGCCATTGCTTTCGCTGGCGATCAGGTTGACATCGCTTCCACCGGTGGCGGCTTCGAGCCCCAGTTCCAGGTCGCTGCCACTGCCGTCCGATGGCGCTGCGTCACCGCCGATGACTTTGCTGCCACCCGAGGGCGCACCGCCTTCGGTTGCCAATACTCCGGACCCACCGGTCAGCATGTCGCCCAGCTCGTCGGCCAGACGATCGATTTCCGTATCGGGGAACTTCCAACTGGATCCGTCTCGGAAACCTCGGATCTCGCCTTGGCTGCGAAGTTCAACGAGGCGGTCGGCAGGGATACCAAGCTTGGCTGCGGCTTCTTCGAGCGACAGGTAACTGGCCATGGGCGGTTGGATTTGGTGACAAGGGGAAGAGCGGCCAAGGAGTGATCAGCTCACTGGCCGAACCGGTTCACCTTGTCGCTCCGCCAAGTCGGCGAATCTCGCTTGGCAGCGGCGAGGTGACATCCAGTTCTAAGGAAAAATCGGCGTCGATCGGGCGGCTGCTGACCAGCCGGAGTTGTCCCGACGAACCCACATGATACACCGCCATCCACAATTTTCCGGTGTGAACCACGGTAATTGTCTGAGTTCCTGAGGCGTCGACGCTAAAGAAGCCCATCAGCGGACCGGCCGCTGCCGCACGATCGTTACGCCCCGGACTGGCCAACCCACCCATCAGTGGCGGAGCGGTCAGACCCTGAGGCGCTTGCGAATCGCCAGGCCCAACCGGCAAGGAATCCTGTCCACCCACTGCGGCTGCCATCAGACAGATCAGGGTCGTACCCAGGAGCATCGGGAACACGCGTCCACGTGGCTGATTCCGATCGTCCATGACAGTTGCTTTCCAAGGAAGAGAATGAGGTGTCTTGCCGGAGACTATCGATTGGGGACCCTTGGCAGAAAGATCAAACCGCCGAAGGGCATCCGTCAAAAAATGACGATTGTGTCAAGTGTTCTCAATGTGACGGTCGATCCATCCCGCAGGACCTCCGTGTGCGCCGGTCTATGGGGCGACCGCTCCGCCGACTCGGCCACCTGCCATCCCAAGGAAGGCACCCCATGGCAACTGAACACGCATCCGCGACTCAACCGCTATCCGGCTCCCCATTGGGATCTCCGGCCGATTCGCAGGCGACACAATCCTTTCAGGGACCGATGGCGGCGCCTGCGTCGATGCTGTGGGGGATGCTGGGCGCCGTGGTGGCGGGCGGCTTTCTGGGACTGGCGGCCGTGTCGCCAATCGCTGCATTGCAGCGGTACTTCTTGGGGCACCCGGTCGCGATGGCGGCCACGTTTCTTTTTGGAATTGCGGCAGCCATTCTGCTTGGCAAATGGCTGCAGATCTCGGGTCAGCTCCGTCGCCTCAATCGGATTCGCGATGTTGACCTCAGTCCTCCGCTGCCACCGCAGGACGCGCGAGGGAGATTTCGACTGCGTCACGATGCCGGGATGGCGGCCACTCATTGGTTGCAGACGCTATCCCAACTTCCTTCGGCGACCCGCGAAAGCTGGCTGTGCCGACGTCTGGACGAACTGCTGC
>JBCCUO010000521.1:0-3848 GCA_039196805.1 Planctomycetota bacterium
CGGGCGTGAGGCTGTTTCGCTTCGGGGCCGGCCGCCGTCACGGTCGCCGCCGCGAAGTTCAGTTGTTCGCGGAGTTGATCGATGGAGCGAGTTTTGACCGATGGCGGTGCACCACGTAGCGAGTCCGCACCACTGGCAACGATGGACGAAAAGAGTATGGCCCAGCCAATCAAGCTGCATGACAGACCGGGTCGAAGCCAGGTTGTCAGTCGCTGCGCAACACGGAACGTCGCACGATTCGTGCGGGAAGGATCATCCATGACCGAGGTCGACGCTTGGGGATGGGGAGGTCGCCGACGGTGTGCGACACACCGGGGGAGAGGCGTTTATCACTGCTGGCATCGGTGCGAGGCTCCGCCGCGAAACAGTGCAACTTCTTAGGGACTTGAGCAAATCGCTGCGGACAAGCGAAGAAATCTCACGACCCGGTGAACTGGAACAACGTACACATCCAAGCCAGGCCCACCAGCCGATCAAGATGCGCCAGCCAACCGGCCCGCAGACATCGATATCAACTGTTCATTAGAACGAAAGGTGTACCTTGCCCGCGTTGACCGATCACGATCGCATAGCAGAGTGGATCCGCTGGATCCATGCGTGCGTGGGCAGGGTGGCATCTCCAGTGACACGATTCGAACCTCAATCGTCTGACTCAGCGGCCGCGTCATCAATGACGGCTCGGAGCGGTGCTGCGCAACCCTCCCGTGAGCGACGGACCACTACCCGGCACCCGATTGGTGGCCCGCTGGCTGTAATGCCTGTGTCACCAGACCTTCTTCCGGCGAGCAACACTTGGAACGAGGCAATCATTGCCGACGTGTCGGCCACCGGACTAGCCCTATACGTTGCCACCAACGACATGTCGTCTACGCGAATCGTTGTCGTTCGCCGCATGTCCCGCGACGGGCTCGGTCAGTTTGCCTTGCTATCGATTCAAACCCAAACCTCGCACTCCGGTTCGATTCGATTGGGGGGACGCTGGATGCGGGGATCCGCTTCGGATCTGTTCGACGACGCCAAGCTCCGGCCGACTCTGGACGCCGGCTCGCTAACCTTCCGTTACGGCTGGCCTGAAGAAGTGCTGAGGAGTTGGGCCAAGGTTGGCGTTTTGAAACCGTTCTTGATGGATCGCGTGTTGCTTTGCAAGCAATGCCAATCGCTACCCTCTTGGCGAATGGGTTGCCCGGAATGCGGTTCCGGCCGCACTCACCAAGAACGACAGTTTCGACATTTCGCGTGCGGCCACAGCGACAAGGAAGCGTTGTTCAAAGATCAGCAACAGATCCGTTGCCCTCAGTGTCAGCAGTCCGAATTGGTGCTCGGAGCCGACTATGAAGTCACCGAAGGGCCGATCACGTGCTTGGACTGCGGACAAGTCAGCGGAGCAGTCAAGATGAGTGCCGCTTGCCATACCTGTCACAATCGCTTCAGCGCCGAAGAGGCACTGCAGCAATCGCTCTACGGTTATCACATCGATCGCCTAGATCCGGTCTCATTGGCGATCGACCAGTGAGGCAGCACGCTCCGCGGTTCTAGAGCCTAGCCTTCGGAGAAGCTGGCTACACTGTCGACAGCTCACTCCGTGAGCCCGAGCCGCCTCGCACCGCGAAGCGATTGGGCGGGCAATTCAGTTTCTTCAGCTGCGAAGCAAGTAAATGGGACTTCGTCCCAGCGTATCGACAACCACCGCTTCGCGGTTTCGGAATCCGAGGCGAAGAGCCGAGCCTTCGGAGAAGGCTGACGACACGGTCAGCCACTCAATCAGCAATGCGCCGAATCCGAATATCGCGCCACCGGACTTCGTAGGGTCCGGTGCCTTGCTTGATCCCGTGGACTTGCAGTCCTATGAACCCAGGTTGATTCGACTCGGCGTCTTGAATGTCGGCGATCAGGCGACCGTTCACCCAAGTCTGCAACCGGTCCCCGTTGGCCCGGATGATGTACCGATTCCAGACGCCGTTTTGATACGCGTCCTTGATCGGTTGCTCCTTCGTGATCCAGCCGCGACTGGTGGCTTCGCCATAGATGTACCCCGACTCGCCGGGCGCTGATTCGATCTCCACTTGAGCACCGTAAACGCGGCCGGACCCTTCCTTGGTCGCGGATCGAATTTGCACACCGCTGTTGAGTTTCGGATCCACATCGACTTCGAACGTCAGCTCAAAGTCCTGATACGTTTGGGACGTGCACATGAACGAGTTGGGGCTGGCCTCAGCCGTCTTGCCGACGATCGCACCGTCTTCGATCCGGTAGGTTGCGTAGCCGTTCTTTTGCTCCCAACCCTTGAGATCCTTGCCATTGAACAACGACTTCCATCCGCCTGCGGTCAAGTCAGGGATCGAGCCGGAATCATCCGTCAAACTACGCGAAGCCGCTCGGTCCGATGGCAAGGTCGTCGCATCAACGGCGGTTAACGTGACCTTTCCGGTCGCCGCCCACTCGGTTCCTCGATTCAAGGTGGCTTGGAACGCAACACCACTCATGGCCGTTGCATCGTGCCCCAGCGTTGTGTGAAAGACTCGTCCCTTGCCATAGCGAATCGTCATCAGAATGGGCTCATGCTGGCCGCTGCCTCGAGTTGCAGGATCGGCGTACGCGGTGGCCAAGACATGCATGTTCTCAGCCGGTCCCCGTAGTTGGGCATACAGTTCGTCCTCCGCCTGCATGAACGAGACCGGCAATCCTCGGGTGATCGGGTGGTCTTGGTCGCGAACGATGATCAAAAACGGCGTACGCTTGCCATGCGCGCCCCCCTTGCCCGGAGACGTATCCCGAGTGAATCGCTGCGCGTCCTCTTTCCAGCGAACGTAAGGTCCATCGGATTCGTTGCGGCCGCCCCAACCGCCCAGGCCGATCATACGGTTGTAGGCACTCCACTTCGGGAAGGCGTTATCGGCTGCGTGGACGCTGACAAATCCGCCCCCGCCGGCAACGTAGTTCTCAAACGCCTTCTTGGTCGCGTCGCTCCAAGGCTTGCCGTTGTAGTTCGAAACAACCACGTCGTAGCTGGCGAAATCTGGCTTGAACGACGCCATGTCGCCTTGCTTGTCCGGTGAAGTGACAACGTCAACCCGAAATCGTCCCGTCTGCTCGAGCGAGGCTTTGATCAACGGCGTGGTCTGCTGCCACTTGTGATTGTTTTGACCATCGACCAACAACACGCTCAGTGGCGGCGCCTCCTGGCCATGTGCGTTCAAGGAACTGAAACAGCCGACAAACAGCAGGGCAATGAACAGAAAGCGAGTCATCGGATCGGTTGCGCGAAAATGGGTGGGGCATTGAGGGGAACCCCAGTCTATCAGCTCAGCGCTGACAGATCAGCTCAGCGACTCGCATTCCACTATTCATCGCGCCTTGAATGCTGGGCGATTCGCGATGATCACCGCAAACGTACAGCCCTTCAGCCAGTCTCCCTCCGTCGTCTACGATTACTTCCGCCTGAACAGGATCGAGGTCCCGCTTGGGCAAGCCAAACGGCACACGATAACTGCGAAGCAGTCGCCACTGATCTACTCCGGCGAACCAACCACCAAGCTGCTCACGCACGCTCGCTTCTAACGGGTCAGTCACACCATCGGCTGGTGAATCGGACTCAGCCGACACGCTGACCGACACCAGTGATTCCCCTGCGGGAGCGTATTCTGGGGCGACGTCAGACATCACCGACACCGTTTGGACCGGGCCCGTCTCATCGCCTCTTAAGATCAGCATCTTGCGATCGTCGGGCGAATCCGGGCTGGCAAAATACAGTGTTGTTGTGCCCGACCACGGGGTCGCCATGCCGGGCTGTTCCAACAACCGCGACGCCGCGTCGCTTTCCGTCGCGATCACGACAGTCCCCGCAGGGA
>JBCCUO010000522.1:0-3847 GCA_039196805.1 Planctomycetota bacterium
GGGTCCAGGACGATCGTCTGATAAACGCGGCCACGACGAACCTCGCGCGCCGCGAACTTGGCTGCATCATCGACCAAGTACCGAATCGCCGAGTCCTCCATGCCGTTTCTCTGGGCCGCTTCGCGTGCCGCGCTGACGTTCGGCTTGGCCGCGTCGACGTGGGCGACCGCCATGCCACCTTGGCTCATGGCACATGTGCTTGCACCGGTGTAGCCAAATAGATTCAAGCCCCAGGGCTGTGGTTGTCCTTGCGATGGTAGTTCCGATCGATCGATGGGACGTTGAAGCCACTGCCAATTGGGGAACTGTTCCGGAAACAGACCGACGTGACCGTACGGTGTCGGTCGGACCCGCATGCGAAATCCGCCGCAATCGACGGTCAGGTCCTGCGGCCACTCGGTGCGGTGCCGCCAAGTTCGAGTGTTGGGATCAAAGACGGAATCTGCCTGTGGCCACTGGTTCGGCAAAGCACGGCCCGTCGACTCGGCGGCCGGTGAGGGGCGATCGACTTGTCGGCCTGCAAAGGATTCCAGTTTGCGGCCGTCACCAAAATCGATCAGCTCGTAATCCGCGCTCGGATGCGAAGGTTTCAACAGGCGTCCTGTTCAGGTGGGACAATTTACCGAAGGACACCGGTCGCGGCATCCGCTTCGGCATCATTGGCAATGCGCGACGGAATCAGTTCCTCGGGGATGTCTTCGATGGGAGTGCCCAGCATGCTCTCCGCCGATGAAGTGGCGTTGAACACGGGCCAGCCGTCATCGAAGCGAGTCGACGCGGTGTAGTCTACCGGAGGACGTTCGAAGACCTTTGGCGGAGATCCGAATTGGTCCTTGCGTCCAAACTTGATGCCACTGCCTGCCAAGGAAGTTGAATCGCGAATCGTCCCGGCGCGGAAGGGTCCCACGCCCAGCACCCAAGTATCTCTTGCGGTCGCGGTCGATTGGCTGAGTCCGGATTGCCAAACGGGTTGTCGCGTTTCACGGTCGTACGCGAACGCCGCGATCTTTGCTGCCGCCTCGCGAGCTTCTCGACGCGCGAAAGCGATCTCGGGAATCGCGGGCAGCGTTGGTGCGTTGGGGAGCAAGTTGGCTGCAGTGGTGATCGCGTTGTTTTCTGGAAGCCCGTAGGTCATTCGGTGGTCGTCCGCTCCGAGCGCGCCGATCCGGGCCTCGATGACAAGTTCAGCTTCCTTGCTGGAGTCTTGCAGCAGGCAGCCGGCAGCCAAAATCTGTTGGCGCAGGGCACTGGTCACATAGTCGGCGTTGACGAACCCCAGACCCTTGACCGTTCGCAGGTAGCTACCGTCCAGGTAGACCTTGCGTCCACTGAGTGGCCGAAAGTCGATCGTGGAAATGCTGCGGTCAACGGCGTCGGATAACACCAACTGTTCAGTTGCGTCGTGATTGCGTGTCGTTCCACAGCCGGCCGCGATCAAGAGCATCAGGAACAGCGGTCCCAGGCATCGGCCTCCTCGAAGACTCGCTCCGCGGACAGTCACCTTCCTCTCCCCGGCCGCTATCGCGTTCGAGCCTCCCCCAAGGAGGGCATGCGGTTTTTTCACGGCGGAGCAAGCTTGATCCTTCTTCACTCTCACTCCGGGAGAGCCGGACGTTCGAACGGCCGAAGCGGGTGTTCTTCCCCATCGGGGATTCGGTAATGTTGCCCCCCGCTCCTCGCTCAGGCTGGACTCTCCCCGATGTAAGAGTGATATCGGTATGGCTGTTCCCAGCGTCACTGAGTTCAAAACTGCACGACCTCCAAAGGGGAGGGTGTTGTCTCTGTGAGCGCGTTCATCTGGAGCCCGGGCAGACCGCCTGCCTGGCAGATGGGATGAGGTGGCGCTGGATGAGACTGACATCTTCGGCGGGCAGTCTGGACGGGCAGGGAGAAAACGGCGGGATCGTGCTGAACCAGCCTTCGTGGTTACTAAGAAAACGACGTCAACCACAAGGGAAACTTCGTTCACAGGCGAGCCCTGAGTGGTTTCCTGCGTCCCCGACTACCCGATCATCCAGTCTTCTGAATCGTCGTCATCGTCCAGCAGGTCGTCCCGTTCGACCATCGGATCCTCCTCCGCCGTGCCACGATCCAAGAACGCTTCGGGAAACTCGCTTCCGTCCTCCGGAAACCAACGAATCGTTTCGCGAGGCGGATCGCTTAGCGAGTCCTCGCATTCCAGCGCGTTCCAACTCAGATCTCCGGGGCCATCAGCATTGTCCCCGTCCTCGACGTCCTGGTCCGATTCCAGCAGGTAGATCGACGCTGTCCGTAGAAACCGCTCCACGTCTTCGTGCCGGAACTTGTCTGATCGAAACACGGCTTCCAGATCGGGCAAATCGAGTTGCCCGTTGCCAACTGTGTCCATCACGGACCAGTCCTGGTCGACGTGAAACAGACGGACATTGACCCACATGTCCAGCGGCGGCAGTTCGTAATTCCAAGCATGGTTCAACCCAGAGCGCAGTCCGCCCTCGTCCCGCAAGATCTCGCCGCCCGGGTTGAAATAGCAAAGTGCTTTGGGCGATTCCAGTACCGCAGTGATCGCTCGGGTCAGAAACTGCATCTCACCCATCGCATCGTAGTCGGTTGGGATCATCGGCATCCAGTCTTCTGGATCGTCCGCGTCTTCCGGGGCAGATGGGTTGACGTAACCGATCAACAATCGCACGTGAGCCTGATGTTGCTGAACAACATCGCCGCCATCTTCCCAACCCCAGGATTGGTCGATGGCTCGCTGCAGCCCGCCCGGGTGCGCCAGTGGTCCGAACTGGCCCACCGACCAGGCTACGAAATCGTTGGTGTTGCCTTCAGGATCCCCCATGTCGTCGGGCCAGGGCGAACTGGAAGGCATGACCAGAAGGTAAGCGTTCAGATCGGGTCGATAGTCGAAGACCAGCACCTCAGGGGAACCCTCTTCGTCCGTCGATTGGGTCTCGACAAAGTCGAAGCGAGCAAGCAGGCGTTTCAATTCGGGGGTGGAAAGCGGTTCCTTCAATAGGACCGACATGCCCTGGGTGAACAATCCTTTTTGCATACCGTCCCTTTTGGACGCTGGAACAGTTGGATAGACCGAATCCCTGGTTGTACTCGCCGCCGCAACCCTTCACCACGGGGCAAATCATCCGGCGCCCCGCTTCTAAGCCGCTCTTCTCAGGGCGTCATCAGGCTTAGCCGCATCGATACGAAGGCTGACGGGAGACTCCTGAAGGGGTTTGATAGCCGGCATGCCGATCCCCAGAACGCGTCCCAACCAGCTGTGGGCGACCAACACGTGGTAGCTGGCCAGCGGGACACCGATCGCCAGGGCGGTGACCACCAGCATCTTTACGACCGGCCAGGTTTCCGGAGCTGCGTGCTTCAGGCTGACGTGAGCCATTGCAACGATCGGATGGTGCGTGAGGTAAATCCAAAAGGATGCAGTCGCCAGGAATCGGATCGAGGTGACGACACGACCATTCTGGATCGTTTGCCGGGAAAACCACATCGAGGCAAAGAGTGTGACCCAGCTCAGCAGCGTGGCGGCCGCCACCGGCAACAGCGCCAACGTCCACCTGGCAGCTGGACCAACCGGTTGGCCCGCTTCTGCCTTCTGCAAGGTCCACATTCCCACTCCATAGGCCGCTGCAGCGAACATGCCGGACAAGCCGCACCACCTCAGTGGCGAACCCGACTGGAGGCAGCGCTGGCAGAGTCGTTCGACCTCACCCCGATAGACGAACCAAACGCCCAAGGCAAAGAAGCAACCGCTGTAGATCCACTTGCTGGGCACGGGAAGGAACGCATGTTGAAATCCCCACACGACCTGCGGACGCACGACTAACGTGAGCGTCGCGATGGCAAATAA
>JBCCUO010000523.1:0-3845 GCA_039196805.1 Planctomycetota bacterium
GTCAACCGGACGTGCGCGATTACGAGCACGGTCGAAGCGACCGAGCAGGAGCACGAGCACGACGGAAAACTAACGAAAGCCGCCACGGCTCTCCCGTCGGTCGATTTCCTAGGCCGGACGCTCTCTCTAGCGTACGGTTGCATCATGATTCGGAACCGGATGGTAGCGCACGGCTGACGGAATGAATCGGCCGCAATACCGCTGCATCGGTTTGCTGACGAACCGCAGCCGGGTGCCGGCACGCAGTACTCGATGGAGTGCAATCGCCGCTTACTCGCCGACCAGGTCGGCGAGGGTTCGCTCTGATGCGGCCTCTCGTTCGGCGCGTTTCAGATCCGCTAGTTCGCGCCAGGCGGGATGGTCGTTGGTGGGACGCGATCGATGCGCCAACTCGAGGATCTGGCTGATCAGAATCGTTTCGGCAGGCTTCGCAAGCGTCAGTGCGTCTTCGTCTCCCGCACTTGCCGATACGCGGAGAAGCAATCCCGCTTCAATCAACTTGTGCGCCATCTCGCTGACAACCGATGATGAGAGGCTCAGCTGGTCCGCCAACGATTGAAAACCGATCGTGCGGCCTGATTGAAATGCGCTGGCAACTTCTGCCATGACCGGCAACATCCAATCGGGATCGCCCCGCAGCAATCCTCGCTCTTCCCAATCATCACGGCCTGGTCGACGACCTCGATACGTTTGCAACGTGTAAGTCAGGATGACACCGAACAAGACGATCAGCCAAGTCACGTAGATCCAAAACAGGAACAGCGGGATGATCCCCAGTGATCCGTAGAACGCCGAGTACGGCACAGCGGTCACTACGTAAACCTGAAACCCAAACTTGGCAAACTCCCACATCAGCGATGCGACCAGTGCACCGATCACAGCGGCTCGCACCGACACACGCGTGTTTGGCATCAATGCGTACAGCAAGAACAGCAGCACCCAGCTGGCCGTGATCGACAGCAAAGAACGAAGAATCACCGTCGACGTGCCGCTAACGCCCAGAGTTCCGAACCAATCCACGACCTGACTGGACATGTAAAGGCTCATCGCCAACAACCCGCTGCCGAGCGTGATGATCGACCAGTGAATCGCGACGCGGATATGTATCGGTCGCGACTTAGGTGCAGCGAAGATGCGGTTGAATACCTGCTCAGTGGAGTCGGCCAGCGCGACAGCGGCGTATACGAACAAGAGCAGACCGAAGATCCCAATCGATGCGAAATCAATCGTCATGATCTTGGCCGCCAGGTCATGAATCGTTCGCCGGATGCTTGCCCGTGCCTCACGCTTGCTGGCATCGTCAACGTCTTCCGCTACATCTGGAGTCGAAGCGGACGGATCATTCACGCCGGTTGGTGCCTCAGACGGATCGCGATCGCCTTCTGGCTGTTGCTGTAGAGCGGTGTCCGGATCGGACGGTTGCGTCGCATTACCAGTCTCAGACGAATCCTCGGGCGGCGAACCGGCCTCGCCGGGGTCCTCAGCGACGTCTTGTGATTCCTCTTGAGGATCCACAGTGGTTTCCGCGACGGGATCGAGGTACTCGGTGGGAAGTTCCGGAACTCCGAAGAAGGAAAACAGCTGGTTCTCCACCTTGCCCTGGACATCCTCCAAACCGCCAACGATCCGGAACATGACCAGACCCAGCACGACCACGGGGATCAACGAAAAGATCGTCCGGTAAGTCAGTTCGGCCGCCATCCCCTCGGCACGATGTCGACTCAACTGTCGCCCGCAGTGAAGCGTCAGCTCCCAGGCGTAGCGGAGTTGAGCCTGTCCACGCGAGAGCTGTTCACGAGGGCGCCTCACCGCACCGATCAGGTAATCAAGCAACCGCGTCATCGTGGAATTCTCCCTTGGCCGTTACGCGTCGCTCGTGTTTCATCGGTTGCCATTCAACGAGCCTGCGGGCGTCCATCATCTTCGGCCATTCTTCAAACGGTACGTCGAATCGGAGTTAAGCGGTGGCAGGCTTCAGCACAGGATTGACCTTGATGGGATCGAATGGTGCCGACCTTGCCAATCAATCCGCTCGATGGGCGCATGCGGCTTGACTACCCTGCATTGGATGTCAGCTCCAGAGCGATCACCTTCTGATCGCCACGGATCAAAAGGCGATTGCCAGCGACCACCGGTGCTGACCAACAGGGCACCCTTAGCGAGGGACGCCGGGCATCCGGCTGCGACAAATCCCATTGCCCGATCACTTGCAGGCGTTCGGCATCCGGCTGGACCGCTTGCAGACGCGCCGTTTCATCCAGCACCAGCAGCATCTCGCCAACTCGCGTGACGCTACATCGGCGGCGACGATCATCGCTCCACTTCAATTCTCCGGTCAAGAAATCAACGCAGCGAAAGCTGCTGTCGCCGTTGTTGCGACCGCTTCCACCGTACAGCCTTCCCTTGTAGAGGATCGGTGTGGCCCAGTGACATCTGAGCGATTGATTGCGAAGCACCCGCTCGGGATCTCGCCATTGAGGAACGGCCGCGTCCGCCGACACTTTCAAGAGAACGCTTCCGTTTTGGTAGCAATCGCTGACCAAGACAAGATCACCTTGCACGACGGGCGTCATCGCGTTGACGCTTTCCAGCACTGAGGCGCGAAACGGAAACTTCCAGTTGACTGTGCCTTGGTTGGAATCGACCAGCCAAAGGTGATCTCGCGCCAACAGCAATACATACGTGTCGCCATCCAGCTCGATCGGCCGGGGACTGCTGTAGCTTGCTAAGTCATCTCCACACCGCCAGTTCTCCTTTCCATTGTCCAGATCGAAGCTAACCAACAGGGAGCCATTCGGCGAGACTCGATCGAGTTGCCCAGGTGGCACTTCAGCGTCCTCGGGGGGGCTACCGCCAACCATCACCAACACTTGTTTGCCCAGCACCAGCGGAGAGGAACCGACACCAAAGAAGTTCTGGACCACTCCGTACTTCTTGTTTGTATCGACCTCCCATTGCTCGCTTCCGTCTTCGCGATCGCGGCAACTGAGGACGCCGTCCACACCCAACGTGATCACTCGGTCGGCAGTCAGCACCGGGCTGCTGCGCGGGCCGGACTCGTAGCCATACATGTCAGCGTAGTCCAGCGTTGAAGAGGCGGACCAAACCTCGTCGCCTGTCACCAAGTCGATCTTTCGCACTCGTTGCTGAAGTGTTCCGCTCCGTGACGAACCGGTCGCATCGAAGTGGTAATAGTGAGACGAGCTGAGTGAGCCGATGCCATAGCCTTCCCCCACATCAAGCGCCCACAGGAACCTGGGTGACGACGTCCAATCGATCGAACCTTCGAATTCGGTGGCGGCACCATCGTAGGTACTGTTCAGGAACCGGGGCCAAGACTGAGCCGACGCGTCAACGTCGAAAACGCCGATGGAGAACAACAAAAACAGAGCGATCGGCAACGGCGGCAACGATCCTTGGGGGTCACGCATTCCAACGTGCGTGAACCTGGACGATGATGTTCGCTTCATGGGAGGGACCAAGGAGTGTTGAAATGAGCGATCTGTATATCAATGCGAGGTTGACGATTCCCGCCAGCCAGCTGCATGTCAGCTTCGCTCGCAGCGGTGGGCCGGGCGGCCAGAACGTCAACAAAGTGAATTCGAAGGTAACGCTGAAGTTTGCCCCCCGTGATTGTCGTGGACTGGACAGCGGCTGGCTACGCCGAGTCGAAACCAGGTTTGGCAATCGAATCAACCGGGGCGGCCAACTGGTGCTGCACAGCGAAAAGTACCGCGACCAGGTTCGCAATCTGGCAGACGTGCGACAGAAGCTTTGCGACATGCTGCTGCAGACACAGGCTCCGCCTAAAGCGCGAAAGCCAACCCGTCCGACCGCCGGCAGCA
>JBCCUO010000524.1:0-3841 GCA_039196805.1 Planctomycetota bacterium
GATGGGGATCGGCGGCTTGGTGTCGATCTTGTGTTTCGGGCTGTTCTTTTGGAGTCGATTCTTGGGCGGGACGGCCGGGTGGCTGGAGGTCACACTGTTTTTGGTCGGGATTGGATTCATTGCTTGCGAGATCTTTGTGATCCCCGGCTTTGGAATCGCGGGAGTCAGTGGCGGCTTGCTGGCGTTCGGCGCCTTGGTGATGTCGTTGCGCCGCAGTGGAGTGAGTTTTTCCGGCGAAGGCATGGCAGACCTGGGATCGGATGTGTTGACCGTGGCTGGCGCGTTCCTCGGTTTTTTGATCATCCTGGTGGCGTTGTCGAACTACATCGGTCACGTCCCAGGACTGAGTCGATTGACGTTGCAGCCGCAGGCAGTGGCCGCGGCCGCCGTGGCAAGCGACGCGGTCAAGGACTTGCCCGGTTGGCAACGCGTTGAGGTGGGCCAGTCGGGAATGACGGTGTCTGCCCTGCGTCCGAGCGGGAAGATGCATGTTCCTGATGGCGACTATGTCGTGGACGTGGTGACCGAAGGGGACTTCGTCGACGAGAATACCTCTGTCCGAGTCGTCACCAAACAAGGCACTCGAGTGGTCGTGCGAGTGGTTTGACCGGTGTAGGATCACAGCTTAGCGGGAAGCGCGAGCGACCGTCATTTGGACAGGCGCTTCGCAGCTGGTTGGTGGAGGCGCCTCTCGCTAGCGCTTCGGGCTGAGATGGGCGTGTCTGGCCAATCGACAATGGCACAGACGCTTCGCGGGTGATTGGTTGGTGGATTGATTGGGTCCTCTCGCTGGCGCTTCGGGCTGAGAGATGTTTGGGCTGAGATGGTTGCGACTACGCTTGGGCAGCGTTGATTTCTTCGATTTGATCGTTCAACGTGCAGGCGTCGTAGGCGTAGCCGATGCCCAGGAAGGCGCCCGTCAGCAGATAGAGCACACCCGTGAAGATCTTGCCCATGTACAGTCGGTGGATGCCGAACAGTCCAAGGAAGACGAGTAGTACCCAGGCAACGGTGTAATCGATCTCGCCCGGCGAGTAGCGTCGATTGGCTTGGTCGGCCATCTGGGGAACCAGAAAGGCGTCGACGATCCAGCCGATCAGGAAGACGCCTCCGGTAAAGAACCAGATCGCTCCGGTCACCGGTTTTCCAAAATAGAAGCGGTGGGCGCCGGTGAATCCGATCAGCCAAAACAGGTAGCCGACCAGGGCGGGATGCGTGGGTGCGGGCGGTTGGGCGATGCCAGCGGCGGGGGCGTTCATGGTGGCGGATGCGTTCATTGTGCGCGACGGTGGGGGTGGGTTACGGTCAGCTCAAGCAGCTCGCGTGCCGACTTAGTTTGGTCGACTTGGTGAGAGGATTCGCTGGCCGCCGCGTGATCTTGGCATCTTGAGCGAAGAAGTGAACGTGCGTACATTTGTGGTATGCGTTACGTCGAGCTTCACTGCAAAAGCAATTTTTCCTTCCTGGAAGGAGCGTCGCACCCCGACGAGTTGGTCGAGCGTGCTGCCGATTTGGGCTACGAGGGCTTGGCGCTGACCGACGAGGCTTCGGTTGCTGGCGTGGTCCGTGGGCACGAGCCGGCCAAGGAGGTGGGGCTGAAGTACATCGTCGGCAGCGAGGTCGAACTGATCGATGGACCTCCGTTGGTGTTGTGGCCGACCGACCGCAACGCCTACGGCCGCTTGTGTCAGTTGATTTCCCGTGGTCGAGGCCGCCGAGAGAAGGGCAGCTATGAGCTGCGATTTCGGGACGTCCAAGAGCTGAGTGAGGGCTTGTTGGCCGGCGTGGTTCCGGGTCGTATTGGAGTCAATGACCGAGGTTTGGATCAAGGCGTTGCGTCAGAGTCCGCTGCGTCCCAGTCATTTTCGCTGTCGCGTTTTTTGCGAACCCGGTTTCGGGATCTGTTCGGTGATCGTGGTTACCTGTTGTGTGAAGTGCATCGTGGCGTGGATGACGACGCACAGATCGACCGTCTTGCTGAACTGGCGCTGCGCACCGATGTTCCGTTGTTGGCATCCGGGGACGTTCACTATCACGTTGCCGAGCGGATGTTGTTGCACGACTGCGTGACCGCGATTCGTCATCGCACGACGATCGAGCAGGTGCACTGTCAGCGGTTCGCCAATAGCCAGCGTCACTTGCGTTGCTTGGAGGAAATTCGGTCGTTGTATCGCCAAGTGCCTCGCGCCATCGACTTGACCGGTGAAGTGGCGGACCGATGCCAGTTTGATCTGGATCAGTTGCGTTACGAGTATCCCGAGGAGGTCGCGCCGGCGGGGATGACTCAGATCGAGCACTTGAAACGGTTGACCTGGGAAGGTGCCAAGCAGCGTTGGCCCGAAGGGGTGCCGGCCAAAGTGATCAAGACGCTTCGTCACGAAATCCAGCTGATCGAAGAGTTGAGGTATGAGGCGTACTTCCTGACCGTGTGGGATTTGGTGCGGTTCGCTAGGAAGCGGAACATCCTGTGCCAAGGTCGCGGGTCGGCCGCAAACTCCGTTGTCTGTTACTGCTTGGGCGTGACCAACGTGGACCCGAGTCAGACGGACTTGCTGTTCGAGCGATTCGTCAGTCGGGAACGAAACGAAGCGCCGGACATCGATGTTGATTTTGAGCACCAACGTCGCGAAGAGGTTTTGCAGTATCTCTACGAGAAATATGGTCGCGATCGCGCGGGACTGACCGCGACGGTGATCACGTATCGTTCACGCAGTGCCGTGCGCGAGGTTGGCAAGGTGCTGGGGATCAAGCCGGACCAGATCGACACGCTGGCAAAGATTGCGGGTCCATATGACAGGCAACCGGATACCAAACGCCAGGAGGAGCACAGTGGATTTGACTTTACTTCGGAGATCGGCCAGCGATTTGTTTACCTGATCAGCCACCTGGTTGGCTTTCCGCGTCATCTGTCTCAGCACGTCGGCGGGATGGTGATGACCGCGGGACGATTGTGTCAGCTTTGCCCGATTGAGAATGCGGCAATGGAAGGCCGTACGGTCATCCAGTGGGATAAGGATGACTTGGATGCTCTGGGCATCTTGAAGGTCGACGTTTTGGCGTTGGGAATGCTATCTGCGATCCGGCGATGTTTCGAGATGGTTGAAAAACACCATGGACAGAGGTGGTCGTTGGCGACGCTGCCACAAGACGACAAGCCGACGTACGACATGATTTGCCGGGCGGACACGATGGGCGTGTTCCAGATCGAGAGTCGGGCGCAGATGAGCATGTTGCCTCGGTTGCAGCCACGTTGTTACTACGACTTGGTGATCGAAGTAGCGATCGTTCGCCCCGGTCCGATTCAGGGCAACATGGTTCATCCGTTCTTGAAGGCCAGGCGTGATCCTTCGTCGGCGGTCTATCCCAACGAAGCGATTCGTCAGGTGCTGGAAAAGACGTTGGGGGTGCCCATCTTTCAGGAACAGGCGATGAAGTTGGCTGTCGTCGCGGCGGGGTTCACACCCGGTGAAGCGGATCAGCTACGACGCGCGATGGCAGCTTGGCGGCGACCCGGTGTGATCGATAACTTCCGGATCAAACTGCTGGAGGGCATGCAAGCGAACGGGTTGACGGGTGAGTTTGCCGAGCACGTGTTCCATCAGATTCGCGGGTTTGGAGAGTACGGTTTCCCGGAGTCGCACGCGGCCAGCTTTGCGTTGCTGGTGTACGCCTCGTGCTATCTGAAGTGTCATTATCCGGCGGCCTTTTGCGCGGCGTTGTTAAACAGCCAGCCAATGGGCTTTTACGCTCCGGCCCAGCTGATTGCTGACGCCAAGGCGCACGGTGTCCGTGTGAATCCGGTATGCGTCAACTCCAGTGAGGTGGAAGCGACGCTGGAATC
>JBCCUO010000525.1:0-3839 GCA_039196805.1 Planctomycetota bacterium
GAATTCAGATCACCCCGTTCATCGTATCGTTGTGGTTGACGACCGAGACGACAAGGTCGGCAGCTACTGGGTCAAGGGATTCGTTGCCCAATTGGATGAAGAATCACGATTCTCAGTCTCGATCCCCAATCCTGGACGAAAGGGAAAACTAAAGCTGCTGGCCGTCTTTCAAAACGGTGCCTTTACTGGCAACGGATTCAAACGTGGTATCGAAAGCGGAACCATTGTCCCCTATTCTTTCGGCAAGCAACGCTAATGCCGATAGCGAGTAGCGGTGTCAGCGACAGGATTTGATTTCTTGCCCCCTTGATGTCGCTTGCGCCCCCAAAACCGGGCTTCCCGTTTGCAGCTAGGGCGTCATGATGGGGTTGGCCATGTCGTCGGTCGGCCAGTCGATGGCTAGGGCGGCGTTTAGGTTAGCCAGCGCGATGTAGTATTCCAGTAGACTATCGATCTCATCATTCGCCGCTTCGATCGCGGATTGCTCTCGCAGGAAAACGGTCAGCAGATCGCTCTGACCCTCATTGAACTTGATACGCTCAATCTGGGCGAGTCTCTCGGCAAGCTCTCTCGCTTGCCGTGTCTGACCGACGCGTTGGAACGCCGCGTCCAGTGCCGCGAATGCCGATTGCACCTCCGTCGTGATCTTGTCTTCAACGAAACCACGTTTGATCGAAAGCTGAGAAAGCTTTGCTCGGGCGGCACGGATCTTACCTCGGCCTTTGCGAAGCTGCATCGGCACATCAACGAACACACCCGCTTCCAGTTCAAACTCCGACTTATCGCGTTTGCTGGAAGTGGGCTCGCCCATGTCCTGCGATCCAATGAACTGAGCATCAATCTGAGGCAAGAGATCGTTGCTGGCTTGCGCCAAATCGACCTGCACTTCTTGAACCAAGATATCCAGCGCCGCGAGCTCTGGTCGTCCCGCCAGGGCCCGATTGACCGCCGGGGGAAGTTGGTCCAGTGAGAAGGCGGTGGGCGTTGGGAACGCGTTCAACAATTCGTCATCGGGAATCACCGTCGCGCCACCTTCGCCACGAAGGAACAGCGACAGCTTGATCGCCGTCTGGCGAAGTTTCCGTTCACTGTCGATCAGCTTCGCCTCACGAAGCGCGATCGCCCGCAGATTGTCTTGCAGTACCGGTGGATCCACATCGTCCAGCTCCACGCGTCGCTCCAGTCCTTGATTCCTCCGCTGAACCAGTTCCAGGGCGCGACGTCCGACGTCGTATTTCTGTCCTGCGGCAATCCAGGACCAGTAGACGATGCTGGCGTCTCGGACAAACATGATGAGCTGGGCTCGAATCTCTGGCTGTACGCGCTGCCGTTGATAGGTTGCACGCCAAAGGTCAGCACGCCTGGCATCAATCCGGCGATTCTTTGCTAGCGGCACGACGAAGCCCGCTTTGAACTCACCGCCATCGTTCGTCTGCCGCTCTTCGTACCAGGGCTGAAACATGCCGCGTCCGATGCGATAACCGGCAAACACTTCGCCACCCGGATACAGCGGCTGAACAACACCCAGGCCGTGACGGTACGTTTCGTAGAATCCGAGAGGACCGTTTTCGGTGCTTGCTTTGAACTTGGTGTCGAAGGCTCCCCATGCCGCCAGTTGATTGCCTTCGGCAATGTTTGTATTTAGGTACGCGACTTCCAATTCGGGATACGCCCGATGCACCGAAGCGACGACTTCACCCAGCTTCAGACCTGCGTCAGGGTTCCCC
Organism: Planctomycetota bacterium; assembly: GCA_039196805.1. Classification (GTDB taxonomy): domain Bacteria; phylum Planctomycetota; class Planctomycetia; order Pirellulales; family Pirellulaceae; genus JBCCUO01. The sequence goes on from JBCCUO010000525.1 coordinate 1,728, forward strand.
TGGCTGGCCGGCAGTAGAGTGGCGAAGGGATCCTGAGCGGGCAGTTCCTGCACGACCGGCTTTGGTAGCGTTGAACCGTCTGTCGTGTCATCGATAGGCTCTAAGGATTCGGCTCCGCTATCGTTTGGCTCAGTTGTGTTGGCCTCCGGCTCGTCCAGTGTTTGCAACGCCAAAGCCGCGATCCTTGTGCCATCCTGCGTCTGGATCGAAGAGGCAGGTACGACCGCCGACTGGACAGGAGAATCAGAATGGGTCGAAGCGGACTCTGCTGGGCGCTCAACCGAGTTGCTCGCCATCATGGCATGCCGAGGTGTTCCGCATCCGGACAGAACGGCTGCCAGAACTGCGAGCGATGTGACGCCGAGCGTTCGCATGGGGAGATCCACTCCGTGGAAACATCAGGCGTGCTTGCACAACACGACCATTCGGTCTTGGAACGACATCCGTTAGAGTCGGCACTACCGGGGCCCGTGCTGTGACGCCAGGCTGTCGAACAGCCGCCAAATCGGCTTGATCGGCGCGTGGTAGCGGATGTAACGATTGCTCCGCCCTGCTAACTTGTTTCACATCACCGGGCCAATCCGTGAACGACTCACACCCAACCCAAACGACAGCATGAAGAAACTGGCACTGCATTGGCGGATTTTGATTGGCATGGCTCTGGGTGTCGTGGTTGGCTTGATTGCCGCTTGGGCTAACTTGGACTGGTTCATCCGAGACTGGATCAAGCCGTTTGGAACGATCTTTATCAATTCACTCAAGTTGATCGCGGTGCCCTTGATCGTGGCCAGCTTGATCAAAGGCGTCAGCGACCTGAAGGATTTGAGCAAGCTTTCCGCGATGGGGGGCCGGACGATTGCGATTTACTTGGGAACCACCCTGCTGGCGGTCGTGACCGGGTTGCTGGTGGTCAACGTCTTGGGACCGGGCAAAGGCCTGAACGAAGCGACGCGTGATAGCCTGCTGGCGGACTTCGAGGCGGACGCGGGCGAGAGGATTGCCTCGGCTGAAAAGCAACGTGATGCGGGGCCTCTGCAACCTCTGATCGATTTGGTCCCCGACAACATCTTTCGTGCGGCAACCGATAACGGCAGCATGCTGCAGGTCATCTTTTTCGCGGTTCTGTTCGGTGTCGGCATGATCTTGGTCGACCCCACGAAGGCGCAGCCGGTCAAGAATTTTTTCGACGGGATCAATGAGGTGATTCTCAAGCTGATCGACCTGATCATGTTGACCGCCCCCTTCGGCGTGTTCGCGCTATTGGCTGCGCTGGTGGTTGAGAGCCCAAGCCCAGATCTGTTCGCCGCGCTTCTGTACTACGCGATCTGTGTGTTGATCGGGTTGGGCATCATGATCTTCTTCGTTTATCCGATGATGGTTCGTCTCTACACCGGGCGCCGATACGGCTTCTTCTTTCAAGGCATCAGCCCGGCACAGTTGCTGGCCTTCAGCACCAGCAGCAGCGCCGCAACGCTTCCGGTAACCATGGAGCGTGTTGAGGAGCACTTGGGTGTTGACGAGGATGTGACCAGCTTTGTGTTGCCGATTGGCGCGACCGTAAACATGGACGGCACTAGTCTCTACCAAGCCGTTGCAGCGGTGTTTATCGCGCAGGCGTACGGCATGGAACTGACGATGGCCCAGCAGATCGGTATCATCACGACCGCCACGTTAGCCAGCATTGGTTCGGCGGCGGTCCCTGGCGCCGGCATGGTCATGTTGGTGATCGTCCTGGGCCAAGCCGGAATCCCTGAGGCGGGCCTGGCCCTGATCTTTGCCATCGATCGACCGCTGGACATGTGCCGCACCGTCGCCAACGTCACCGGCGACGCCACGGTGGCGATGATCGTCGGAAAATCGGTCGACAAGCTTGGTGAACCCCACGAACGCAAGCTTGACGATTTCTATCATCCGGAAGATGAAGCGGCTGATTGAAGCGAACCGATATCGCGAGAATCGCGGAGGCTATCGGCAACCAGGCGTGGCGAAACTCGCAGAGAGTTTCGGCCCCTCAGCTGGGCAACGCAAGTCGTGTCGACTTGTGCGTAGAACGCGGGGGAGAATTTGGCATTCGAGATGAGTTTCACGCCAATCGTACTCAACGAAGTGGTA
>JBCCUO010000526.1:0-3833 GCA_039196805.1 Planctomycetota bacterium
ACGGAGTATTGCAGGCCGCGGCCCAATTCAATCCCAACCTCACTCCGCCGGTCGTTTCCAGCGGTGGATCCTTGACCATCGCGTCATCACCTCGACCCATGTCGCCACCATCCTGGCACGCCCCGTTGTCAGAAAGAAAGAAGATCACGGTGTTTTCGTACTCGCCGGTCACCTTCAAGTGATTCACTAGCTTCCCAATGTTTTGGTCAATGGAATCGACACAGCCGGCATAGGCAGCCATCACCGCATCCAAGCGGTCACGCTGTTTCGACTTCAGAGAATCCCATTGCGGACCAGGGTGGGGTGCTGCAATCGTCGACTTGGGAAACAAGCCCATCTCACGTTGCCGCTGCTGACGCTGGGCCATCAAGGCCCTCCAGCCTTGAGCGTATTTGCCGCGATACTTTTGGTAATCCGACCACTTGGCGTTCAAGGGCCAGTGCGGCGCGTTGTATGCCAAGTACAGAAAGAAAGGAGCGTCACCCTCTTGCGAGACTTCGCTGATGTATTGACACGCTTGATCGGTAAAGGCGTCGGTCGCATAAAAATCTTCCGGCGTGTCCACGCGATCATTGCCGTCGTAAACGCCTCGATTGCCACCCGGTTTGAAGTAGTTGATCGCGCCGCTGATGCAGCCGTAGTACTTGTCGAATCCGCGCTGCAGCGGCCAACACTCCTTGCGGTCGGCACCCAAGTGCCATTTGCCAGTCATCAAGGTCGTGTAGCCCGCCGACTTCAGCACCGAAGCCACCGTGGTGCATTGATCGTTCAAGTACCCCTGGTACGCACCGGTAAACCCGAGTGGTTGATTGGGCGGTGCGGTCATGTGCCCGATACCCACTTGATGGGGCTGCAAACCGGTGATCAAACTGGCTCGCGTGGGGCAACAACGGCCCTGGTTGTAGAACTGAGTGAAACGAAGGCCGCCGGCCGCCAGGGCATCAATGTGAGGCGTCTGGATCTCGCCACCGTAACAACCCAAATCGGAATAGCCCATGTCGTCGACCAAGACCATGATGATGTTGGGTCGTTTGCCCGACAATCGACTGGGAGACTTCGTCAGACTCGCGGCGGCCGCAATCTTCGCTAGACGCGCCGCGCTGATCTTGATGACCTTGCGATCGTAGGTCATCAGTCCGTTGATTTCGCCTTCGACATCAGTCGTTTGTGTATAGACCGCTCCGGCAACGCCGCTACGTTTTAGGTCGCCCAGCCGCCGAATCGATTCCTCGTACCGCTGGATGTACTCCTCTTTGGTCGCCGGTAGTCCTCCATAGCCCCAGCGTCGCTTGCTTTCCTTCCATTGGTGGTTGGGCACGGGCCAGCCGTGACCGCCAAACTCACCGACGATCTTGACGTAGTCGTCATAGCGTGTGTCGTCGGTCGGGAAGTCAGGATGGGGATAAACATGCTCGTCCGCCATGTCTCCGACTGGAAAGAAGTTCCCACCGCTGGCGATGTTGATCAAGCGAGTCGGATCGTAGTCAACGATCCACTTGCCTACGTCCATCGTGCGGTGCTGTCCCCACCGTTCGTTGAACGGCACCCAACATACGATCGACGGATGGTTGTGCAGGTTGTCGACCATCCCCTTCAGCTCAGCCATGTACTGCTGATGTGCTTGATCTGGCCAATCAGCATCCAATGGCTGACCTTCCTTCCATGCCTTTGCTTTGTTGGCTTGCGGGTAGTCTTTGGCCAGTCGCTTCCAGCGTGGCCACTCACCCGATTCGAACCCAGCTCCCCCTTCGACCTGATCCTGCCAAACCATCATGCCCAGCCGATCGCACTGGTAGTAATAGCGGCGTGGTTCAACCTTGATGTGCTTGCGGATCATGTTGAAGCCGGCGCGCTTTAAGAAGCCGATCTCGAAGAGATACGCTTCCTCGGACGGTGGCGTCAACAAACCGTCCGGCCACCAACCCTGGTCCAGTGGCCCCCAGTGAAAGATCGTTTCCCCATTCAGCGTCATCCGCCAGTCACCACTTGCGTCGCGACGCTTGCCTACCGTTCGCAGTCCCACGTAGGAGGTCACGATGTCCAGTACTTCGCCGGATTCGTCAATCAACTCGACCTTCAGGTCGTAGAGCGTTGGCGACGAAGGCGACCACAGCTGTGGGTTGGGAACCGTCAGTTCGGCCGAGCCGCTGAACTCGCCCGCCACGACCACGCGACCGTCCAATGAAATCGACACACGAACTTGGTCCGACCCTTGAGAAGTTGCCGTATCGACGGTCACCTTGCCGTCTGCGTTACCGATAATCCTGAGATCGCTGATGGAACTCGCCGGCACGGTTTCCAACCACACCGTCTGGTGGATTCCAGACACGGGTGTGTAGAAGATTCCTCGATTGTTCTGTTTCTGCTTGCCACGTAGCTGGTACTTTCCGGCTTCATCCGTCGAGTCCAACACTTTCACGACCAGTTCGTTCTGTCCACCCACCAGGCTTTCAGTCACGTCAAACGAGAACGGGAGATTGCCGCCCACATGGCGGCCCACTGACGTTCCGTTAACGAAAACTGCGCAGTCATAATCGACCGCTTCGAAATGCAGCAGCGTCCGTTCGCCCGAATCAGCCTCGGACTCGAACGATCGGTGGTACCACAGGGCTTGTTTCGCGGTCAGTCGCTTGCCAACGCCACTGAGTGGAGATTCGATCGCGAACGGCACCAGGATCGATCCGTCCCACGCCCGCGGCTGTGGGGCGCCGGCGTCGACGACGGCGTAATCCCAAAGCCCATTGAGGTTCGTCCACTCAGGTCGCACCATTTGTGGCCGCGGATACTGTCGCCAGGCGTTCTCCGGTGTAACAGATTCACCCCATTTGGTCAGCATGGAGTCCGCAACGGGCGACCAAGTCGCTTGACTCGGCGTCGTTGATTGGCCGCGTGTCGCCTGACCGACAGAGCACAGGACCAGAACAGCAAGACTTGAAAGCAGGCGATGGATTCGTGAGGGCGATTTCATGGCAGCAGGCGGAGTCGTGAGGTGGGGAATGGCGCAGAAGAATCACCATGCTTTGGTCAACATTGCATGGACGAGTATGTAGCCGGTTGGCGAAGATCACGGACGATACAAGTGTTGACCTTTTCGTGACGCTTCAAGTGCTTTCAAAGTGTCTTGCGAGATTCCAGGATCACCTTCAGCTTCCATCCACTTGGCCAACTGATCCGCCAGCTGTTGTTTCTTGGCTTGCAGCGATGGCTCTGCGGACAGGTCGGTCATCTCGTAGGGATCGCTGGCAACATCGTAGAGCTGCTCGGCGGGCCGCTGCATGTATCGCTTGATCAATTCATAGGTTGGTGGCGACGATTGAGAGCCAAACACCCAGGTGCCCCAATACGGGTTGTTCAGGGCTCCGTTGCCTTTCCACCCCATCAGATGCTTCTCGATGAACAGCTGATCGGGCGTCAGGTTAGTGATGTAGTGATGGCGTCCGTCGGTGATCGACCGAATCGGATAGGGCGGCCCCTCAGGCACGTTGTTATGCATGCCGTACACGTAGGGTCGATCGCTTCTATCCGCACCATGGAGAACCTTACGGAAACTGACGCCATCCAAGTCGGCTTGGTCATCCGCTGCGCCCGCGACGTCCAACAAAGTGGGCACTACATCGCAGTACTGGACCAGAGCATCCGTCCGCCGCCCGGCCTCGATCAGCCCCGGCCACCGCGCAACCAACGCTGTGTGAACTCCAGTGTTCCAGTTGGTCCACTTGCAGCCGGGAAACTGAGAACCCTGTTCGGAGGTGAAGAGAACCAGCGTCTGCTTCTGCTTGCGGGTCTCGGAAAGCGTCTCCAGGATCTGCCCGACCTGATCGTCCATGTACGTG
>JBCCUO010000527.1:0-3831 GCA_039196805.1 Planctomycetota bacterium
AGCCGACACCTTCGCTTTTCCAGGCCACTTCACCGGTCCCTTTGTTGAGAGCCACGATGTACGGATCTTCGGATCGCTCGACCCACACAAAGGCATTCAGCTTGTCCTGTGTTACCGAAGCGGCCAGCCCATGGCGAGCCTCGATCGGGCCATACTCCTGCACCAGGTTCCGCTCCCAGACCGCGTCGCCCTTGGGGTCAACGGCCATGACCAGGCCGCCTTCGTAGAAGGCGATGAAGCCGCCGGAGTGAGCGATGGCAGATGGGGCAGCACGGCTTACCATCGGTGAGTTCTTGAACGGAGATGGGTTTTTGGAACTCACCTGCCAACGCTGCTTACCCGACTCGGCGTCGAATGCAGTCAAGTGATAGTCGTCTTTATTCTCGCCGCTGGTGCTGGTCACCACGATCAGGCCATGCCCCACGACCGGCGTTGACTGTCCGTATCCCTCAATCGCCGCCGTCCAAGCGATGTTCGTTTCGGGTGTCCACTCGGTCGGGACCCCGGCATCGGACGCAATGACCCCGCCGTTCTGGAATCCGCTCCAGCTTGGTTCCTGTGCCGAAGCGGGCGTGGCAAATCCAGTCAATGCCGCACTCGAGATCGCCACGAACTGTCGGAAAGCTGCCCACCGACGGTAAATGATCGGCTGCATGATCATCCATTTCAGGTTGAAAGAAGAAAACGAAGCGGCCTCACCGCCGCCCAGCAGGTTGCCCGATGTCAAGAACTGGCGACGCGCCCGATTAACCGGCGAACAACTGGCAACGTCAGCAGGGCTCACGGAGTCTATTGCGAACAATTCTCAATAACTTTCGCTGCATCGTAAAGACGCATTCTCGCGTCGTCAACGGATCGGCGGGGAGCAACCGCAAATTTGCAGTGGAGATTTTTGCCAAGTGGTCGACTTCGACTTATTGCGATTCGTTGTCAATAGTAGTAACCTCATGTGAAAGCTCCTAGCCAGCCACGGCACCTGCCTGACTTTCTGTCCTTGCCAAGCCAGCCAATCTCGAGCTTTTCAGTCAATCGGTTGGATTCCGAGACTGTCGGTTATTCGGAATGGCGGATACTGCGTGGCTGCGTACGCGACCCATTGAACGAGCGAGGCATCGTTCCATGGCAGCGGATCCATCGACATCACCCACGACGTACTAGCGTCATGAGAGCATTGCTGTGGTGACTGGTGCGTGAGCGACTGCTGGGAACAATGGCTCGAGCGTCATCTGAATTACCCCATGAATCCCCAATCCGGAGATGTTTGGACATGAACAAATCACTCGTACTTCTGACCGGCCTGATCGCCACCCACTTCACCTCAACCGCCAGCGCACACTTTCCATGGCTTGCTTCCGATGAAAAGGGAAAGGCAGTCTTTTGGTTCGGCGAGTCGATAACTGAGCGGACGTACCACCTGCCCGAGAAGGTTGCTGGGATTCAGTTGGTTCCCCAGGGTGCCGACAAGCCGGTGGAGATGGAGGAAGTGGATACCGACGACCTCATCGGAATGGTGAGCACTTCGCCGCTAGATCGCGAGAAGGAACTGGCCGGTTCGGTGACTTACGGGCTGTATCACGGAACCAAGCTCACCTATCACGTCGAACACCTTCCCCATCAGTCGCCACAGGATTGGCCATCGGAACCCAGGAAGAATGCAGACCTTCAAACGATCATCACGTCGACCGGCAACGGTGTGAGTGTGGTGGTTCTCAAGCACGGCAAGCCGTTGGCCGATGTCGGCGTCAAGCTTTTCTGCGAAGACGGGCACGAAGAGGGTTATGGAAAGACTGACAATGCGGGGCTAATCACATTCACCGGAAATGAAGTGGAATCGGGCCTGAATGCCATCATGGTGGGCGTAACGGATGGGAAAGCCAACGGGCAGTACGAAGGTGAAGCGTTCAGCAGCACATCGGACTATCTGACGGCCACCTTCTTTGTCCCCGGAGGCGACAGTAAGCCGGCCAAGAAAAAGCCTTCGACACCGACCGTCGATCCCAATAGCGGAGCTTCCATTTCCCCATCAGGCCTTCCCGATCTGCCAGAGGAATTGACTAGCTTTGGCGCGACTGTGACCCAGGACCAGCAGCTTTTTGTCTACGGTGGCCACACCGGGAACGCTCATTCCTATTCAACGACTGAACAATCTAATCGGCTGTGGAAGTTGGACTTGAGTTCGCCCCAATCGGGCTGGAAACAAGTGGCGACCGGCCCGCGACTGCAAGGTCTGGCATTGGTCGCCTATCAAGCGGACTTGATCCGTATTGGTGGCTTCACCGCAATGAATAAGGTCGGCGAGGATCACGACCTCAGGTCGCAGTCGTCTGTCGCCCGGTACTTGGCAAGCACGGGACAGTGGGAGCAGCTGCCGCCGCTCCCCGAGCCCCGGTCTAGCTTTGATGCTGCCGTCATTGGTAGCAAAGTATTCGTCGCGGGTGGCTGGGAGCTTTCGGGTGAAAGCAGCGAAAGCAAGTGGCACGACACAGCCTGGTCGCTCGATCTTTCCGATCCCAGCGAAGGATGGCAGCCGCTTGCGGCGCCTGGATTTCAAAGACGGGCCGTGAGTGTCGCCGCGCACGCGGGCCGGTTGTATGTCATCGGCGGCATGCAGGCTCAGGGCGGACCAACGACCCGGGTTGACGTCTACGATCCGTCAGCGGACCAGTGGACGCAGATTGATTCGATTCCCGGTAGTGGCATGGCGGGCTTTGGAACCGCCGCGTTCCCCCAATCCGGCCAGCTCGTCGTGTCATCGATGGACGGCCACGTTCACTCGCTCGTTTCGCCGGATAAGAAGTGGGCGACCATCGCCAAAGCCGACCCATCACGTTTCTTTCATCGCATGTTGCCCGCAGGCCAGAATCAGTTGCTGATGCTGGGTGGAGCAAACATGGAGGTCGGCAAATTTACCGAGATCGAGCGGATCCAGCTCGCCAGCGAATGAGGCATGAGTGATCGCGACGATGGATGTCAAAGTGAAACGGCTGTTGTGGCTTTGGCACTTTTGGGCGGGCTTGATCGCAACCCCAGTGCTGCTGGTCATGTCGATCACCGGCGGCATCTATATCTTCAAGGATGAGCTAGAGTCCGTCTGCTATTCCGAAGTGGTTGGTGCGGGCCCAAATTTGCTTGATCAGACCAATGCCGGCGCCGTCGTTGACAGGGCGGCGGCTGAAGCAGCCACCACACTCGGTGCGGATTGGGCGCCTTATGGTTTAGAAATTGAAACGGGGAGGGGTCGAGCCCCAGCGTTTCTGGCCGTGTCCACCGACGGCTCCCATCGGATTAGACGGTTGTTTTTTGATCCGTCGACCGGCAAGCTCCGGGGTGAGATCCCCGATGGCAATTTCTTGGAGATCACGCTTGCCATCCATCGACGGCTGATGGCGGGAACGCTTGGGAGGATCCTTACCGAGCTTTCAACGGGCTGGACGATCTTGGTGTCTAGCCTCGGCTTGGCGCTGTGGTGGCCCAAAAAGTGGCGTTGGAAGGGGGTCGTCGTTCCGAGACTGCGGGGCAAGCGCTACGTCGTCCTGCGAGACCTTCACTCGATCGGCGGTGTGATGGTTGTCCTTCCGGTTTTGTTGATTGCCATTACCGGACTGCTGTACACGTTTGTCTGGGGGCAAGCCTTCAACTTGGCTGGCTTGGTGACCGGGCAGTACGACGTTGTCTTCAACCCGCCTGCGTCGACCAGTCCGAGCGACACGCACGCAGCCACAGGTCAGGAAATCATCGACGCCATGCTACGGAGCGATGTTCCCACCGCACGGGTTTCCGTCGTCTTTGCTGCGATCCCGACGGATCCAATTCGCATCGAAGCTGGGCATC
>JBCCUO010000528.1:0-3830 GCA_039196805.1 Planctomycetota bacterium
CTTTGCCGATCCCATCAGGGCCGCGAACAGGGCATGCGATCACGAGATGCCTTAAAGACGTCGGCGATTCCTCCTTGGTCGTTCCTCCCTGGTCGTGGCGCTCTTGAAACAGCACTTCGACGGGCGAAGCGGTCGGCGCAGGCATGAGTGAGGGTGAAAGCCGAGTCCTGGACACGGAGACTTCTCCGGCCACGGCCGCAACTTCACCACCGATCGCTCCCGCCCCAGACTAGGATCGGTGTGGTTTCTCTTGATCCCCCGTGGTCGGGTCATCCGGATGTACGTGCCCCACTGGCGAACCGTGCCCGTATCGGCCAGATTGCTCCCCGCGTGGGCCAAGGAAACACCCCACGACAGAGTCATAGCTCCCTTGCAGACAGCCAATTGCAAACAACAAGAGAATCTAACCCATGATTGCAAACCCGTCCCGAAACCGATCCTGCTTGCTCCTACTAGTTATCCTTCTGTCCGTCGCTGCGACCGAGTCCGCCGAAGGTAAAGAACGCTGCGGTCTGTTGAAGCGGCTACTGAAGCGAAGGTGCGCTGCAGCATGCCCGGTGCCGCAGGATCCGGTTATCGCCCGCTGCTACTGCCAGTACCGACTTGACCTCGCCACGTGTGATCAACGCCATCCCTGCGACCCCGAACAGCGTTGTGCCTGCAAGCGGTACGCGAAGGTGATGTACGATCGCTGCCGGATCATCGGAAATTCTGCCGCGAGCACTCGACCGCAAGTTGGCATGTCCCAAGTTTGTCCCGTACCAGTTGGGACGTCGCGGCTTCCCGTGTTGACCAACTGTGAGTTGGAGGAAATGGCTCGAAACGAGATGTGCGATCCGTATGACTATGAGTGCCTACAGGAAAGCGCTGAACAGCGAATCTGTTGCGAGTGCCAAGAGAATTGGCTCGAGCCCGATTGCACTAACTATGAGTGCTCTCAGATGTAGCCCTCGGGCACTTGCCGATCGAGCAATCAAGGATCGAGTCAGCGAAGAGATCTGAAGATCACGGAGTGTCGCGTCGTGATTCACCCGTGGTGTCCTCAGAGGAGCCGATTGTCCGTGCCAAGAACACGGACGTGCCACGCTCCCTAGGGTCTTTGATCAACGTCATCCAAAAGGTGCTCCCTTTCGTGCGAGCTAGGTACGTATGATCGTTGTACGGCTCTTCCACCCAGCATCTGAAAAAGGGCGAGTTGGTGAAGAAGCCGCGCCGGTTTGGGATCGTTAGCCAGTACGGAAGCGGCGGCTGATTGTGTTCATACTTCGTGCGGCTCGTTCGACCGGAGAGTTCGTCCAGTAGCGGCAGATGGAGAAGCGGTAGTCCATCGACATATCCGCAACGGATTGCCAACTCCATCTCCTCGCGAGTCGGCAATCGATAACTCTGAGGCTGCACCAGTTTCCATCGTTTGACGAAGGGTCGGTTCATCTTCGGATGGACCGTCGGCTCTGCGTCAGCTTCATACTGATATGCGGGCGGCAATCCTGCCTCGCGGTTGATCCAGTCGATCAAAAGCATCACCTGTTCGTGATTGATCCCCAACAAGGGAAAGTCGGGATCCTCGAAAAGGCTGTCCGGGATGCCGCGGCTCCGAACCGGCGGCGGGAAAGGACTGCCATCGACCATTGTCGGTTCGGACTCCATGAACGCCTGAAAAACGCTTCGAGTGATCGGACGAACGGTGAGCCAGTTGTCCTCCTCCGTCGCGGCGACCTCGGTCCGTTCCGGGTCCCCTTGGTTGGCCCAATAGGTGATTGTCTCCGCGGGCAGTCGTGCCATGGCGATTCCACCTGGGCCCAGACTCCAGTTGGCTTCCGGAGGCGGGGGACCCACCGTCGCATCAATTCCCAAGTGCTTCGCCATGAACAAACCGCAACTTCGGACGGCGATCGCTGGGTCGGACAACATGGATGCGACCATCTCCGTCGACACTCCCGTCACCAGGTCGCTTGGGTAGCTGGCAATCATCAGACCCGCTGCATACGACACACGTGGATCTTGGGAGCGCCGCAGTGTCTCGACCCACAGCGTGGGGTCCAGACGCAACTGCATCCATTCTTCCCAAGCCGCCGCCTCGGTGACTACCTCGGTACGCGATAGCAACTCGGAGAACGCCGAAGTGTCTTCGGCTGCCAAGAGCAGCACGGCCAATCTCGCCCGTAGCAGCCCATTTTCGTCAGTCGGCGGACTCTCTGCCCATGCGGCCCGCAACGCGCTACCGGCAGAGTCGTCCCGACGGACCGCTGACACGAACAGAGGAACATCGGCAACATCGCAGCCCGCCAACGCGATCAGCAATTGGTCAAAGGTCGCTAGCCCATGACGATGCAGGAACAACAAGGACCGAGCACGGTCGTTCACATCGAGCGACGCGGCCGATTCACGCACGCGCTGACGCAGTCCTGCGTCGCGTGTCGGTAACGATTCCAGTTGTTGCTGAAAGTCCTCTTGGTCCCCATTGAGCATGAGGTCGACGCGACTGGCAAGCTCGCTTTCTTTCGCACGGTTGGCCGAAACCGATTGGCGCCATGCAAAAGCACAGGCAAACGCGAAGCCGATCAACGCCACGATTGCAACGGATGCCCTGCCTGCATGACGACGGGTTGCCGCCCTCAAGAATCGTTGCTGCCTCGCATCGAGATCGTTGCCCTGACGAACCAAAATCCCTCGACGACTAGCAGCCATCATCGCCACGTAGTCGACCAACCCAGGTAAGAGAGCGGACTCCGGCGCTTGCGCCCACAACTCACTCAGTTCTAGCAGCCTCGCTTGGGCACGCCCTCGCCAAGTTCGTTTTCGTACACGGTCGATCCAGCGGTTTACCGGCTCTCGAAGGAAGTCATGACTCAGCCGATATCGATCTTGCGATTCCCCGCCGATTCGAGCCGACGCAGCCTCGGGTGCAACGACCGTGACAAGTCGCAACTCCTCAATCAGAATCTCAAGACATCTTGGCATCAAGTGTTCCAGCCCCTGCTGCTGTAGCACCGTCCGAATTTCCTGATCAGAACGCATCACCAGCCCGACGTGGCCTGGAGCGGGGGTCAGGAGCGAGAGCACGTGGATGGCCGCAGGTGCCACACGGCGAGTCTCCGGTGAGAGGTTGGCAGCAGCGCGACCGCTAAACAACTCATCCAGAAAAAGACTGCATGCACCGCTTACCCCGCCAGCCAGCCGCAGACTCTTAGAATTCCAACGTTGCGACCGAGTCATTTGGGCAAACATCACCAAGTGAACGCAGATCACCGTTCCGTCAATCGCCAGCTCCCCCACCGAGCGCGAAAGAAAACTCGATTCGTCAGTGCTAAGCGGTTCGGGATACTTGGGAAGGCTGCCCAGCTCTCGTCCCATCAATTCCAGCACGCTGATGGCGTCTTCGGGCTTCATCAAACCGACGGGTGCGATGTTCCGGCCTTGACGAAGCGGGATCTCCAGATCGCGAAGCAACTCGGTCGCGCCCATCCAATAGTCGTCGCGTGCGACGACGAGGGTACGAATGCGATGCCCATCACACTGACGAAGCGCTTCGGCCAACGCGTCCCGCTGCGATCGGTTGGCCGAGTGTGACCACGTTTCAAACTGGTCCAACACAATCAGCAACTTCGAATACCGGTCGGATGTCGAATCGCCACTGCGGAATCGATGAAGCAGGTCCAAGAGCGAACTGTCGTCCGATTCGTCTTGCAGACGATCGTGAACAATCCGTCTCAAACGACCACCAAGATCCCCCGGTCGGCATTCGACATAAACTCGACAGACATCGGGCTTGACCATGGGAAACAACCCCGCTCGCACGTACGACGACTTGCCCGAGCCACTGGGCCCGA
>JBCCUO010000529.1:0-3829 GCA_039196805.1 Planctomycetota bacterium
AAGCCTTCCTGGCAAGCGTCTTTAAGAAGGCAACTTCGGAAGAAGAGGAAATCCAGTGGGGAAGCGAAGCGATTGCCGAGGAAAACCGAATGCAGTCGACCGTCCAACTGCTGCTGATCATTAACGGTATCCTGGTGGCGGCGATCGTCGCGATGGTGATCCATTCCTCCTTCTATCGGTAGGCTCATGAACCGCGACCCCAGCGCGCAGCAGGCTTCCGATCAAGCGAACGTTCCGACCGATCAGGTCGCAGCCGGTTCCACGGCTCCGGGCTCGTCATCGGCGGCGGCCGAAAGTGGACGGGCCAGCAGCGATCGTGAGCGGAAAGAACTGTTGGCCGAAGTGCTTGGCGAGACCCTTTCTCGTCAACAAGAACAGCCGGCCGAGTTACTGGCGGTCCTAAAGCGATGGTCGGAAGCACGGGGGAGCAATCCGCTGCAGCAAGCCGACTATCCTGATTTGGTTCGCCGCGTCCTGAAACAGCGTCTGGGCAGTCGGGCCGAACGATTTCCTGACCGGTCAATCATGGAGATCAGCGACGTGCTTTGGAACGATCCCGCCAGTCGTGGACGGATCGATCGACTCTGGCAATCGTTGGAGTCTTCCACAACATGACCGACGCAAGTCAAACTCCCGATAAGTTGGACGCGACCGATTCGGATCCGTCACCACCGAAGTCACCCGAAGAAGTGTCCGACCTGGTGGAAGCGGGCCAGGGGCTGGTGCGTTCTCTGGCGATGGGGATCTACCGCAAGTTGCCGTTTCGGATGGATCTGGATGACTTGATCGCGTACGGACAATTGGGCTTGGCCGAGGCGGTGCAAAGCTTTGACGCAGAGTGCGGCACCAAGTTCACGACCTTCGCCTACTATCGCATTCGTGGTGCAATCTACGACGGCGTTTCCAAGATGAACTGGAGCAGTCGGGCGCAGTACCGCAGAATGCGCTTCCAGCGGATGTCGGACGCGGTCCTGGAAGGTGAGTCGGAATCTTCCCTCGAGGGTTCCGGAGATCAAGCGACTGACGATGCCAACTGGCTGGGCCGCGTGACGGAGAAGTTGGCCGTGGTCTACTTGGCGACCAGTGACGACGAGGGCGTCTCTCGGTCACTCAGCGACGCTGCAGACCCTCACGAGCCACCCAGCAAAGTCGTCGCCAACCGCGAACTTCAAAGCAAGCTCCGCACCTTGGTGGACCAATTGGCGCCCGACGCCAAGCGATTGGTCAGCAGCATCTACTTCGATGGCTACACACTGACCGAAGCTGCTGAGCGACTGGGCATCAGCAAGAGTTGGGCCAGTCGTTTGCACGCCCGCAGCCTAGATCAGCTCGCCGGCAGCCTGCGGCGCATCAACAGCGAGTGACGCAGCCGAAGTTGTTAGCGGTTGGCAGTCAGCAGTCAGCGAGGAGAAGCCGTTGGCGGTTAGCCAGAAGCCTCCATCCCAACCCGACGCGTTAGCGAGGGATCTCCCCCACTCCACTCGTGCTCAGCGCAGCGGTGCGCCTACTCAGCGCAGCGGTGCTCGTAATCGAATGACCGCGCAACCCATCAGCCTGCAGTGCAGTACGCAAAGGCACACCGACAGTCACAGCGCAGCAGACCCAGGCTCGATTCGATGACGAGCACCGTCGCTGCGCGATTGAGCACGATTCCATGGCTCAGCGAGAGATTCAATACAGAAGTCGAATTTGATCGCGCTCGTCCGACTTTGCGTGCTAGGGTTGCTGCGGTGACTGGTTCACCCTCTTTTCTCCTTGTCGATTCTTATCAGTATGTCATCCGATTCGAAGCCAGCTCCGCGCGAGCCGGTGCAGATGGGTCTTGTCGCCCGTTTGTTCTGGTTGATCGCCTTCATGGGTCTTGCCACTTATGCCGGTTCCCTGCGTGACTATCCGCTGACGGCTGTGCTGATTGCAACGGGTTTGGGGGCGTTCTGGGGATTCTGGGTGGGTGCACTACGAATGGTCCGATCATTGGCCGGGTTCGTGCTGGCGGTCTTGTTCGCGCCGACATTGGGATTCGCGCTGGATCCTTACCTGGCCCAGGTTGCGGGCACGATGGGAATGACCAACCGGTTGCTCAGCATCGCGGTGGCGGGCGTGGGGATCATCCTCGCATTAACTCTGGTGACATCGATTGTTTCCTCCGCCCTGTTTCGGGCCGCGCCGACGCTAGAGCGTGGCAACCGCTGGCTCGGGTTCGCCATCGGCGGCGGCCAAGCGGCGGTCGCTGGGCTACTTCTCTTCGCCGGATTGACGGCCTCGGCTCCGATGGTCAAACGAGCCGTGGCAACGGGTGGACAGCAAGGCCTGGTCGGCCAGTTTCTGACGCGAGCCCAAAGCGTCGATGCGATGGTCCAAGAGAGCCGGCTAAAGCCGCTCGTTGACCAGATCAATCCGTTTGCCGGCGGTTCCCTTGCTGAGGTGGAGGGCCTGCAAAAGAAGATCGCCGCCGCACGGGACCCAGCGAAAATGAGGCAGATTCTTCAGCACCCAGCGATGGTCAAGCTGCAAAACGATCCGGTGATTCGTGATGCCGCCAATCAACTCCGCAGCAACCAAGCGGTGCAGGAGGTGCTGCAGGGCAATGAACCACTGACGATGGGCAAGGTCATGACACTGATGAACAGCCCTGAAGTCATGAAGTTGTTGGATCAGCCCAAATTCCGCGAGCGGCTGCAGAAGGCGACCCAGGACGTCATGCCTGCGATTTTGCGATGACTGGTTTCACGATCATCATCGCGGGAACCGAGCCCAGAACCACGAAGCAGTGGTATTTGCTAGGCTGGGGCGCAGCTCCACGTTCGCGACCTACCTCGATCGTATGACGACTCCGGCACCCTACCTGATTGGCCCCGAAACGAAACGCCTGTTCCACCGAGCTTTCGCGGTTGACGACGCGGAGCGTGCCTTCGAGCTGAACAGTAACGCGGACGTCATGCGATACACCGGAGACACGCCCCTCGCATCGGTTGATGAGGCAAGGGACTTCATCGACAACTATCCGGACTTCGACGACGTGGGGTACGGTCGCTGGGCATGCGTTTTGAAGGAGACGCAGACGGTCATTGGATTTTGTGGGCTGAAATACTTGGCAGATCTCGACGTGGTCGACATCGGATTTCGCCTCTTGCCAAGTCACTGGGGTCAAGGGCTGGCAACGGAGGCGTGCACGGCGTGTCTCGCCTTCGGCTTCGACGTCATCGACCTGAGCCGGATCGTGGCATTCGTGATGCCAGAGAACCTTCCATCGATCCGTGTGCTCGAAAAGTCCGGGATGTCGTTCGATGGCGAATTCAATTACGACGGCATCGAGACGTTGCGATTCGTGATGACCAAACCTCGGTCTTGAATTTGGCGATCAGGCACTCACGCAATTGAGAGGCATCTCAACCTCGCGCAACTTGCATCGATCAAGATCTTGAGCGATGTCTCACTCTTGCGGACGCAGACGACGACCGATGCGTCGAAACTGTACGGGTTGTGCCCCCGGCCCCCAATCAAGATTTATCAGGGGATCGTCAAGTCTCGGGACGCGCCTCGCTGAGGAGAGGCTAGCGTCGGTACGTTGCGCCATCCCTGTCACGTGATCGGCAATCATTGCCGGCTCTAGCGGTCAGCCAAGCACCAGCGATTCGCAGCTCCTTGCGAGGACATGGAGCCAATCCAGCCAGACCGAGACTTCTCCGGTGTCGGCCACCGGAGCGCGCAGCAGGACTTCAGAGTGTTTGCGCTGCAGAGTGACTGACTTGTCTTTACCGCGCTGGCTCCCCTCTCCTTCAGCTTGCTGAGGGAGAGCGATGGTCTTGATTAGAGTCAACTTTGACGA
>JBCCUO010000530.1:0-3818 GCA_039196805.1 Planctomycetota bacterium
AAAAAATGGCGGAGGCCGCAGCTGCCCGCCCCGAGATCGTGGGCAACAAGCTGAACGAAATAGCCAAGCAAGACCGAGAAATACTCGACACCTTGTTAGAAGTGATGGAAGTCGAAAACCTGCTGGAATCCGACGCTGTTGTCGACGTCCTTCCCGAGTCCAGCAATCTGCTAGTGCAGCTAGGCCAGTCAACCTAGCGGTCGGCGTTTAGCGACTAACGATTAGCAGTCAGCAGTCGTCCGGTTCCCCAGTAACCACCACCCGACGGGCTTGTCCCGTTGGACGGACAGGTTGGCAGCTAGCGATAGGCTCAGCCACCGCACGTTCCCCGTGCCGAATTGCCCGCGCAAGCAAGCCAAAGCAGTGTACGGGCAAGACTTGGGTTGCGTTCCGCAAGTGATCCCAAAACCGAACTGGACCCAGCGCTGGCTAGTTATCCACGCACGTTTCCAGGAACCGTGCCAATCGGTGGAAGTCGGATCCCTGCTCGATGAAGCGGACCTTGGTGACTAGCGTTTGCGGGTCGACCAGTTCCTCGAACGGCACGAAATGCAAATCAAGCTGGCCCGATACTGAGACCATCACGCCGTTCAACTTCTCTTCCACCAACGCGCGATAGGCGCCCACGCCCAACTGGGAGCCCAGCATCACGTCATAGGCGTGGGGTGGAGCACAGCGCGACTCGTATCCCAGCTGTAGCCCATTCACCTTTCGTGTGCGACCGGTGCGTTCGGTGTATCGCTCTTTCAGCAGGTTCGAGATGAGCGCTGAGAGGTTGATGGACGAGATGTTGATGTGCCCATGATCGTCGCGGCTGACGCCTTCCAAATACTTCGCGGGCAGGTACTCTGCCATCCCTTCGGCGATCACGATCGTCCCGTACTCGCGACCTTCCCGTTCGCGGGCCAGCATCATGTCGACCATCCGATCGATCACGCGATCCAGCGCCATCACCTTGCGCGTCTCGCCGCTGTCCGCGTTGGTCACTTCTTCTTCGGCCAGGGCGCCAGTGACGTCTTCGACGCTCAAAACCATGCTGGCTTCGCCGGCGATCGCAGCCCCGTAGGCCAACCATCCGGCGCTACGGCCCATCGCCTCGCAGAGGAAGTAGGCCTTTCCGGCGGCGGCATCGAAGTTCAGGTTACGGATCTCTTCGGCCAACGTCTCAACGGCGGTGAAGAACCCGAATGTGAAATCAATGCCCGAATAGTCGTTGTCAATCGTTTTGGGAAGATGGACGACGGGAAACCGGCGAGCGTCAGCTGGCAAGTTGTCTTGGAACATCTTCAACTTGTTGGCGGTCTTCAGCGTATCATCGCCACCGATCGAAATCAGAGCATCGATTTCCAAGGAGCAAAGGGCTTCGTAGACGCGGCGCAGCGGGGCAACCAGTTCCGCATCCTTCAGGTGATCGGGACTGCTGACGTGCTTCCCTGGGTTGGTTCGTGCGGTCCCGATCATGATGCCGCGACTGCTGCGAGCATTCGTCAGCATGTCGTGAGTGAACCGAACGTAATCACTTTCCTCCTGCAACGGTCCAGCCGCGGAGTACTCGGCCAGGCGGCTGTATCCATGCTTGATCCCGTAGACTTGGGCGCCCTCTTCAAGAAAAGAGAAAGCAGCCGTGGAAATCACAGCATTTGCGGCCGGCGCAGGGCCACCCGCGAACAGAATCGCAACGCGTTTGATGTCAAGGTCGTGGTGATCTGGCATGGAATCGACTCGAAGAGTTGGCGGTCTAGATTCGTCGGTATCAGCATCCGGCAGCGATTGGCCGGCTATTTTTGAGCCATGATTCTAGGCATCCAGCAGGGATCGCCAAGCCGGGCCTCATGATCCGAGCAATCGATCCCGCCAAGTCGTCTTGCCTATCGATGCCAACCGGCCGTCCTTGCCGAAAGTCGGCCGTTCGCGTCGGTGTCCACCGCGACAGGGTGACCGTAAAGCTCAGTCAGCTTGTCCGACGTCAAACACTCCTTGCGTGAACCTTTCGCGAAGACACGACCACGGCGAAGTAAACATACCGATCGGAATCCCGGCATCACTTCTTCGACGTGGTGCGTGACCAGCACGACGGTCAATCCAGGCGAAGCAAGCAACTCGCCAATCGAACTCATCAAATGGTGTTGAGCCACCAGGTCAAGTCCGCTGGTCGGTTCATCCAACACCAGGATGGCAGGGCGATGGACCAGCGCCCTGGCAATCAAGACACGGCGCCGTTCACCGGTCGAGAGCGTCGCGATCGGTCGGTCAGCATACCCACCGATTCCCAATTGGCCGACCAGATGATCGATCCGCCGTTGCATCTTCGGTGTGACGACCGGACCAAACTCATTGAGCTCTGTCGCCGTGAAACCGCTTGCGATCACTTGCGGCGCTGTCATCCGCCCGGAACGGCCACGGGTGAACCGGTGATCCATCCCCGAGGTGACCATTCCCATCTGACGACGCAATTGGGCAACCTCCCAGTCCGAGCGATCCAGGATCTTGACTTGGCCCTGTCTCCCGTCCTGGGTGACCGAAGGATAGAGCTCGCGCGTCAACAGCTTCAGCAGCGAGGTCTTGCCCGATCCGTTGGCTCCCAGGACCGCGGTGTGTTGACCTTGGCCAATGGATAGCGAGAGTCGGTCCAAAACGAGGACGCCATCAAAGCAGATTGTCACGTCACGGATGTCCAGCAGTGGACACGACGAATCCAACTGATCGACTTCGACCGAGTCGTGTGATGCTTCGTTCACCGGGCAACTTCGTAACGATGATCAAGTCGATATTTCGGCTGGTCAGCCAGAAAGTCTGACAGCCGGTCGCAAGTCCGCAGCGAACTGTTCAAGAAATCGGTCGCCTGAAGCAATCGCTCGGTCGGCTCGGCGACACTGAAGCGAAGAAACCCGGCTCCAGCACTACCAAAGCATTCTCCGCCCAAGCAGGCAACCCCCACCGAATCATCGGCTGCTTCCAGCAGGTACATCGCCAGTCCATGCGATGAGATGCCCAAACGATTGCATGCTTCCATGACGTTCGCGAATGCGTAGAACGAACCCATGGGCATCTTGCAGGCTATTCCATCGATCTGATCCAGTGCATCCACCAGGCGTTGCACCCGATCCCGGAATTCAAGCATTCGTCGATCTCGTTCGACCAAGTCCTCACGCAGTGCCGCCGCGCCGGCTGCTTGAATGAACGGAGGGACGCAGGAGAGGGCTGTGTTGGTCAGCTTGGCCAGCATCTCGATGACCGGTTCACTGCTGACAGCGAACCCCAGTCGCCAGCCACTCATGCTAAAGGACTTGCTGAACGTATAGGCGGCCACGCACCGAGCAAGCATTCCCGGTAGCGTTGCGGGTGTCGCGTGCTCGCCCGACCAGACCATCGTGTCGTAGGGCTCGTCGCTGAAGACTGCTACATCATGTGGAGCGATGATCTCTGCGATCGCTTCCAAATCCTTGCCTGTCGCGACGCCGCCGGTCGGATTGTGTGGTGTGTTCAATAAGACGGCCTTGGGCGACGGGTCACTGTCGACAAACGCCTGTACATCCCGCGGGTCCGGACGAAATCGGCGATCTTCACGCAGGGTTGCCAACACCATTCGGGCGCCACGCCGAGCAATGTTCGGTGAGTAGGTGGGGAAGTGCGGGCTGAAGACCAAGACGCCATCATCGGGATTGACGAACGCTTCAAGGAAGAGCTGCTGAAAGTTCTTGGCTCCGGGACCGGCAATGACATTGGCCGCCGTGACCTGGTAGCCATACTGGTCGTTTAGGTAGTCGGCGGCAGCTTGGCGAAATTCGGCCATGCCGGCAGAGGGACCATATCGGCAC
>JBCCUO010000531.1:0-3817 GCA_039196805.1 Planctomycetota bacterium
CTGCCTCTACCTGCAAGACTTCGCGTCCACGTCCGGAACATTCGTGAACGGAACGAAGATCGACGACCGCACTCAAGTCACTGCCTCCGATGAAATTCGCATCGGCCAGTACACGATCGAAGTCGTCACCGCCGAATCAGGTTCACGTGACAAAGTCGAATCGCACGAAGAAGTGGAAGCGCCCGTCGCCGAACCGGAACTTGTCGCCGTCGCTGAGCCGACGGTTGTTCCGGCGACCCTTGATGGCGACATCTCTGACGACATCGGGCCGGCGGATTGGCAACAGGACCAGGAAGAGTGCGAAAACGAGTTGACGACGCCGTCGGACGACCTCATCTCCCCGGACACGACGTCAGCGGCATTTCCAACGGCTCAGCCGGACGCCAACGTTTCGCCGAGACGAGCTGGACCTTTTGTCAACGAATCCACCTCGCCCATCGACTCCTTCAGCCCTCCATCTCCGCAGAACGCACCGGAACCTCACGACTCGGCTGCCGATGAATTGAAGTCCGACCTGCAAGCGTTGGCCAACGATCCGTTTCAACCCGGTGAAGACGCGTGGTCCTCAGGAAGTGATAGTTTCGACATCGAGACCGATGACTTCACCGAAGAAGGATTTGATAGCGAAACGATCAACATCCTCCGCAACGAAGTGGACAACCTGCAGAGCTTGCTGGTCCAGCGCGAAGCGGAGTTGGAAGCGACCAAGTCATCAACTGAGTCTTCCGAAACACCAGGCGTTTGTGACGAAGAGTCCAGTCGACTGCTCGGTCGTGTCCAAGACCTGTTGGACGAAGCCGAGTGCCACGACGAACGGGTTGGCGTGCTGGAAGATTTGCTGAACGCCAGCGAACACGCAACTCGCGACGAACAGGAAGAACGTGCCCAACTGGAAAGCTGGGTCGGCAGCATTGAGTCTCGGTTCGAGAAGCTGGAATCGCAGTGGAAAGCCGAACTGGAGTCGATGAACAAGCAGATGTTGGCAGCGATCGCCGAACGCGATCGGGTTCAACGAATGCTCAAGGATGCCGCCAGCCAAGGCTCGGCCGCCCCCCAACAGTTCGAGGAAACGTTGGAACGGTTGCAAGAGGAAAACCGCCACCTTGCCGACGATCTTCGTCGCGCCCAGCGCGAGCGGGACCAACTTTCTCATCAAGTTGACGAGGCCGACGCTCAGGCCGAGGAGAAAATTCGAGAGGACCGCGCGGCGTTGGCCAAGGAGCGCGCAGCAATCTCACGATTGCGATTCGAACTAACGCAGAAGCTGGCCGCCATCGACGAAATGCCGGCACCAAAGGAAGCACCGGATGCTGCCTACAACGTCAAGTTGACCGCACTACGCGAACACCTTCGCGAAATCCACCAGCAGGAAAAGGAAGAACGTGAGGCCAATGGCGAAAACTCACTCGCTTCCCGCATCAAACGTCTCTGGACCCGAGCGGATGAGTTCTAGCCAGCCAACTTCAACCTCCCTCCCGGAGGGTCGCGAGGAACGAGCGGGGAGGGGTTGGCAACATCCGCAGTGGTCATAACGGGAGTCATCCCCTGCCCGAAGACTCGTTCCTCACACTCGGCCCTACCAAGGGATGTGTCGATACATCACCAGCAAACCATCCGTCCACCTCCCTCACGTTATCGTCTCCATGAACTCGCTCGCCCAACAGCCGTCCCACGAAGCCCTCTACCAACTGATCGGCGAGATGCAGCAGGTCATGGCTGAGTGGTCCGCTCGATTGGAGACAGAGGACACGCCAGCGGCTGTGGAATTGGGCCAAAGTTCGAATCAGCACGCGACCACACCACCGCCCGAATCAGAGCAGCAGGTCGTTGCAGCCGTGGTCGCGGATCTGCAAAAGCAAGTGCAGCAATTTCACGAAGATCGCGAGCGATGGGAATGCCAACGCGAAGAGGAACGCAAACAGATTGATGATCAGTCTGAAATGCTGCGCGGCGCTTGGCAGAAGCTGGAGTCACAGCAGCGGCAACTGCTCAGCGTGAACCCGAACAAACCACAACCCATGGTGGCCGCCGCGGCGCAAGTCGTTGCCGCCAGTCCTCAGCCGAATCCCCATTCGCCGAGTGGCCAGCCCACCGAACCAGTGCTCAATTCGGCAACAGCATCGCCCCAATCTTCCGCACTAGCCGTCTCGCCACCCAACGAATCAGTTCCCCACGCGGAACCTGCACCAACACAAACAGTCATCATCGAGCAATCGCCAACGCATCCGACGTCCAGGCAGCCCACATCAGCTCAGCCATCTGCCACTCGAGCCGCCGTTGCTGAGCCCGCGGCAATTCAGCCCGCTGCGATCCAGCTCACGGGCACTCAGCCCGCTGCCGTCCAGCCAGTCGGTCTGCCCAATGCTGGTTCCCTCAGTCCGGCACCACCAACGCAGGTGGTTCCCCAAGGGGCCGCTCCAGCACCGGCACCGCCGGCGCCGGTCGCAGCTCCCCAACTCAGTTGCCAAACAGTTCCGCAATCTTCCGCTGGGCCACAACGAATCACCACCGGACTTCCCAATCCATCTCCAGTGCAACCGATTGGATCCACCGCAGCTCCACCACAACCGATCCGCGAGTCTTCCGCGGCAGACCGTCTGCGACGGGAACTCGGAACGTACGCCAACCTCTAGGCCTCAATCGCATGTCTCTTACCACCATGATCAGTGATTCCATCACGGGCCTGCTACCTGCAGCACCAGCGATTGGACATCAGTCGAACACAAGCTATCCCAGCGGCCGCGGTATCTCGGCCGACGTGCGTCGGTTGGTCCGTGACCATCGATACGGCAAATTGTTGTGCAGCGATGCCTCGGTGCCTTTCGACCAGGCTTCCCTCCGCTGCGCCGCACAGGCACTGCGCCACGACATGGTGCAGGTCCGCCAGGGCGAAGTGAATCTGGTCGATCGCGTCGCGGACGAGAGTCCCGAAGGGTTCACGTTCCATATGCAGGCAGGCACACCGACGGCAGTTCCCTCGTTCTACATGGATCGCTTGCTGGTCACCCATCGCGATTTCTCGCGATTTGTCGACGCCGGTGGCTACTCCGACGAATCGTTTTGGCCTGAGAGCCTGCGCGGTCGATTGCCTCAGTTCACTGATCGCACACGGCATGTGGGTCCCGCAACCTGGTCGGACGGATCACCGCCGGCAGACAAACTGGACCACCCGGTCACGGGCTTGTGCTGGTTTGAAGCGAGCGCCTACGCCAGTTGGTGCGGCAAGCAGTTGGCGACGTCTCCGCAGTGGCAGCGCGCCGCCACCTGGACTGGCGCGGGCGATGGCGGCACGGCTGAGCCTCGATACCCCTGGGGTAACAGCTACAACCCGCGCAACGCGAACCTGTGGTCGGCCGGGTTTGGCGAAACCATCCCCGCCACCCAGCAGCAGGGCGACACACCGACGGCGGGAATCCAACAGTTAATTGGCAATGTCTGGGAATGGGTCGATGCCCAATTCGTCCCCGCGGGCACGTCGGCTGTGACCGTTCAGTTGGCCGGACCGATGGCGGAGATCCGAGGCGGCGCCTTTGACACCTATTTCGAGAATCAAGCAACCAGTCAATTTCGCACAGGAATGCCGATCATGTCGCGCCCGGACAACGTCGGCTTCCGCTGCGTCATCCCCTCCGATCGATTGCCCAGCGGCTTCGATCAGCTTGGCGTCGACAACGATGCGACTGAGTGCGATCCCCGGGTTGAATCGGACTTATGAACGCACTTCCCTCAGCGCTCGACCGAATGATCGCCTCCGGCGGTTCGGCAAGCCCCACGGCGCTGCCCGAATCATTGACTACTAACTTTGTAGTATACACTC
>JBCCUO010000532.1:0-3812 GCA_039196805.1 Planctomycetota bacterium
CCCGATTCAACCTCGACAGATACCTCAGGGGAATGTGGATACTGACTGGTTCAAAGACTCATCAAGTACTTGAGCAACTCGATCCGCTCGCGATCACCCAGCGTGTCCAGCAGGCCCTCGGGCATGAACGACTTGCTGGAGACGATCACCTCTTCGATGTCGTCTTGTGGGATCGTCAGTGTCGAGTTGGCCGTACGAACCGTCAACACAGAATCGTTCTCCTTCAGGACCACACCGGTGATGACCAATCCGTCGGTCGTCAAGACTTTGCGAGCTTGAAAGTCCTTTCCGATCACAGCGTTGGGGTCCAGTATGTTTTCCACGATATAGGAGATGCCTTTGGTACCCGTTCCTTCCAGCTTGGGGCCGATGCGATTGGACGTGCTGGTCTCCTCGTGGCAGTTGGCACACAGCCGTTTGAAGTGCGACTGGCCCGCTGAGCGGCTGTAGGCCCATAGCGGCACTTCCTTGAACCGCCGCGTGAGCGTTCCGATGGCCTTCTCGGTTTCTTCCGACGTCGGACTCACTTGCCCCCAGTGAGAACGTAGCGTGGCGTTCAAACCGGGGTCACCCAGCTGCGAAATCTGGCGAACGTAAAACGCAGTCAGGAACTTCGGTTCCACGTCACCTACGGTCGCGCGATCCACTAGCGATCGCGCCCAGTCGACGCGGCTGCACAGCGTTTCCATCGCGACTTGGCGAGTTGTTTCCGGCCACTGCGCCAGCCGCTTCAATACCGCCTCCGCGACGCGTCTATCGCGATGGGACTGAAGCTGTTGCAACGCGATATCACAAAGTTCTGGCTGATCCAATAAGGCAAGCAACACGGAAAGATTGGCGACGGAGTCGTCTCGGCTCAACAAGCTCAACGCGTGGCGTTTTGCCGTCACCGATGCCGATTTGCTTTCAAGCACGGCTCGAGATCGCTCGAACAACTTTGGATCACCGAACACTGCCCCCAACTCCTCTGCGGCGCGACGCACCTTGGCATTGCCAGAGTCATAAAGCTTCGGTGAGATGCCTGTCCAAACGGGCGGTGTTGCCAAACCGCGCGTGCCCGCGAGTGCGTGGGACGTCAACTGCAGCATACGAAGTTGCTGGTCGGGTTCAGCAGCCACCAAACGCTCCATGACCGCTTCGCGTCCCCCGTCCGACAGCTGAGCCGCGTACCAATGAACGTGGTGAGCAAGAGTGGGGATCACGGTGCTGTCCGCCAAGGCCAACCCTCGCTCCAAATCGTTCTCTAATCGTGGAGCCAGTTGTTGCCAGATCAATCGTGGCAGGTCGCGATCCAGTGAATTCTCGTCTTGACTGGCTAGGTGCTCCAAGAGCTGCCAAGCCGTTTCGGAGTCAACTCTTCCGGCAGCGGAAGCGAGGTAACGCCGAACCAATAGCGAAGACTCGCTTTCAGCCAACGCCGGCAACCAACCGCGGCTATCCTTGCCCACCGTCTCCGTGGCCAGTTGGACGGTCCAGCCACGCACGTACTCGCTCTCATCGGAAAGCGTTTGCCGGCGAACAGCGGCATCGATGCCGCCGGTGACGTGCAAACACCAAAGTGCACGGAGCCTCCGCTGGGGATCATCGTGGCCGGTCGCCATCGATTGCAAACGACTTCGCGCGGATGGCGAGAAGACGCCGTCGGCAGCCCGCTGCATCATCTCCAACCTTGCAATTCGAACATGCCAATCGTTGGCGTGCAGCTGAGCCGAAACCAAGTCGTCGTCCGACGCTGCGGCGTAGTCGACAACGACGGGTTCGTAGGTCTCGGAAAACCGCATCCGGTACATCCGCCCATTGCCACGGTCCCACTGCTCATTGTGCGGACTGTGGCAATGTCGGGGGTCGTACCAGTCGCTCACGTAAACCGCGCCGTCGGGACCGACCTGCAAGTCGACGGCCACGTATTGAGGGTCCTGGCACCAAAGCACGTCCTCGCCTGCGTGCAACGTCTTGTACCCACCCTGATCGCGTTGATTGACCAGCTGGTTCAACTGATGACCGTGAAGGTTGTGGGTAAACATGCGATTTCGGTACTTTGACGGCCAGTTGTCACCGAGGTAGATCATCGCGCCGACATGCGAGTGGCCGCCATAAACGGCACGAGAACCTGGCTTGCCGGCACCTCCTTCCCCATGCCCGTGACGCGCCGAAGCCAGCAGATAACTCGGCATGCCGTCGACACCGTCGATCGGTTTGGACGCAATGAATGGTGCGTGTCCACCGTTGACCTGGTTCCAATAGTGCCCACCTTGGAGAACATGCGTCGCCATTCCACGACCCCAGTAGCTACGGCAATGCGTCATGAACCATTGACCATAGGTGTCGTAGTCGAGTCCCCACTGATTGCTTCCGCCATGGGCGAACACTTCGAATGTCTTGCGAATCGGGTGGTAACGCCAAACCCCTGCCGCCAGCGCCACGCGTTTGTCTGCGGGGGTCCCAGGCGGGCCGACCCGTGATTGATTGAAGACTCCTTGATTCCCATACAGCCAACCATCGGGTCCCCAGATGAAGCTGTTCAGCGTCTCGTGCGTGTCGGCGTAGCCACAACCGTCCAACAGGACCTCGGCCGGACCGTCAGGGGAATCGTCTCCATCGCGGTCGGGGATGAAGAGTAGTTCCGGCGCCGCACCAACCCAAACACCCCCCAATCCCACTTGCAGGCCACTGACCAAGTTGAGTCCTTCGGCGAACACTTTTCTGGTTTCGAACGATCCGTCCCCATCCTCGTCTGAGAAGATCAGTACGCGATCCAGACCCTCGCCAGTCGGACGCTTGTTCGGGTACGAATGCCCCTCCACCACCCACAGCCGACCGCGGGCGTCAAAGGTAAACGCCATCGGCTGGTGAAGCTGCGGTTCAGACGCAACCAATTCGACCGAAAAACCGGCGGGAACCTTCATCTGCCGAAGCGTTTCCAGATCGTCCGGGCCGGTCGGATTGGGGATCAAGTGTTGAAGCAGTGGACTAATCGACGGCGACGCGCTGACATCGGGAAGGAAGACTGAAGTGATCGTCCCCTTGGACGGCATTCGACTTGGCACCGTGGCCGCCAGGTCCACCAACTCGTCCGCCTGGTGAAACCGCACGTCGTCAAAATTCAAGTGACCCCATCCACCCCGTGACTCATCCACCAAACGAATCGCAACGTCACGCCCGGCAACCGCTCGCAGGTCCACCAGAACGCGTTGCATCTGTTCGCGCTGATTGCCGGTCTGAACCTCTAGGACCCGATTCGAACCTTGGGAATCAATCCATTCCACTCGAGTCTTTGAAGAGCGCCCGCCGGACAACAGGTAGCTGGCAAACGGATGAGTCACGGTGAACGGTGACGATGTCAGCGTCCCCGTGCCGGCATCGCCCACATGCTCGAACCCTCCAATGAAATGGTCACCTTGCTTGTTGCTACGCTGATCGGGCCAACGTCGAGCGATGCCGTCGTCATTGACCGGTTGATTCTGAAAAGCGTCCCCGGTCGCGGTCCAGCCATCCAGCGTTCCTTGCTCGAAGTCAAAGTTTGCGGAGCCACCGTTGACCGACTTTGGGGCGACGCCTTTCGAATCAGGTGCTGGACCAGCGCGCTTCATCTTGAACTGACCCAACCGATCATCGCCCGCGCCCAGGGTTTCCAGCTCGATCTCCCTGAACTCGATCCGAGTTTCAGGGCCACTGTGGAGTTGGAAAGCAAGCGAGCCGGTCAGGTCCGCTTCACCCTCCTGCCGGTCAACCAGTTCGGCGAACAGGGTCCCGTTGATGTAGATCGCGACTCGAGGACCGATCGCCACAATCCGGTAGTCGTTCCAGTCGCC
>JBCCUO010000533.1:0-3812 GCA_039196805.1 Planctomycetota bacterium
CTGCAGGAATGGTCCTAAGCGGTGGGTTGTTGCCGCCACAATCGGTCTCGCAGTTGGTCCAATCCCCGGATGGGCTTCCCATTCTTTCGGTCCCCGAAGACACCTACACGATTGCCAAGAAAGCCTCAAAGATTCGCGCTGAAATCGACGAGCACTCACCCCGGAAAATCGAATCCGTCATTGGTCTGTTCGAGCAACATGTCGACGTGGACGCCCTGGCCGAACGGTTAAGGGCGCCCAGCAAGCACCGCGTCACGCCGCTACTTTTCGAGTACTCGTTGATCCAGGCTGCCAGGCAGCAGCGGGTCAAGATCGTTCTGCCTGAGGGGAAGGAACCTCGTATCCTACAGGCCGTCGACATCCTTCATCGGCGCGGAGTCGCGGACCTGATCTTATTGGGCGACGAGGCCAAGATCGAATCGGCCGCCGCACGACTGGGCATCGTGTTCCCCGAGACCGGAGTGGAAATCATCGATCCACAGAACAGTCCGCTGCGCAAGCCTTTCACGCAGTGCTACTACGAGCTGCGCAAGCACAAAGGAGTGACCACCGATGTCGCCCGAGATCGCATGGCCGACCTGAGCTATTTTGGCACCATGATGGTCTATCAAGACTTGGCGGGCGGCATGGTCTCCGGCTCGATTCATACGACCGCCAACACGATTCGTCCTGCCTTTGAGTTCATCAAGACCCGACCAGGAGTGGGTGTCGTCAGCAGTGTCTTTCTGATGTGTCTGAAATCGGGAGTCCTGGTTTATGGTGACTGCGCCGTGATCCCCAATCCAACGGCCGAACAGTTGGTTGAAATCGCCAGCAGCAGCGCGGACACGGCAACTCAATTTGGCATTGAGCCGCGTGTCGCGATGCTCTCCTACTCGACCGGTGAAAGCGGGGACGGCGAAGACGTCCAACGGGTACGTCGTGCCACCAAGCTGTTGCGACAACAACGCCCCGACTTGCCAGTCGAAGGCCCCATCCAGTACGACGCCGCGATCGATCCCTCCGTGGCAGCGACCAAGATGCCGGGAAGCCAAGTCGCCGGTCGCGCCACCGTGCTGGTCTTCCCCGACTTGAACACCGGCAACAACACCTACAAGGCGGTCCAACGCTCGGCCGGTGCCGTGGCCATTGGCCCTGTCCTTCAAGGACTCAAGAAACCTGTCAACGACCTGTCGCGTGGATGCACCGTGACGGACATCGTCAACACGGTCGCGATCACCGCCATCCAAGCCCAGCAGTCTGGCCGAGTTTCCAGCGCATGACAAAGCAAATCCTGGTCTTTAACGTCGGTAGCACGACACTCAAGTTTGCGTTGATTGATGCTGACTCGTTGGACCCGACGCGACATGGATCGCTGGAACGCATCGGATCTCCCGGAGGTGACGCGGCGAGCCACCTGCACGCTGCGCGTGAGGTGCTGTCACGGCACGTCGATGACAACGTGACCGCGGTGGGGCATCGAGTGGTCCAAGGGGGTAGCCGCTTCGTCAAACCAACCGTCGTGACCGAGAGCACACTGGACGAGTTGGCGACGCTGGATCCGCTGGCGCCGCTTCACAATCCCCCGGCGCGGGCAGTGATTACCGCAATCATGTCACTCCGCCCCGATCTGCCACAGGTGATGGTGTTTGACTCAGCGTTTTTTGCATCGCTCCCCGCTGCCGCCTATCGCTATGCCGTGTCACAGCGTCTGGTCGATGAGCTGGGGGTCAGGCGGTACGGAATGCACGGAACATCGCATGACTACGTCACTCAGCAGGCGGTCGCGTTCTTGCGGGATCGCGTTTCGGAGCCACATTTGATCACGCTGCATTTGGGTGGCGGCGCCAGTGCCACCGCTTCGGTTGACGGAGTGGCCGTGGAAACGTCGATGGGAATGACTCCGCTGGAAGGGCTGGTGATGGCCACGCGGTGTGGCGACATCGATCCCGCCGTGGTACTGCACCTGATGACGCAGGGTGGGATGACGGTTGATCAAGTCGACGCGGAGCTGAATAAGCGGAGTGGGTTGTTGGGCATGTGCGGTGACGCGGACATGCGGGCAATTCTAGAGCGCGTCGCCGATGACGACCTGGATGCAGCGCTAGCGCTCGACGTCTACGTTCATCGCATCGTCAAGTATGTGGGGGCCTACGCCGCAGCTATGGGACGGCTGGACGCACTGGTGTTTACCGCGGGGATTGGCCAACACGCCCCGAGGGTTCGGCAGCTGATCGCCGAGCGTCTCGGCCTATTTGGCGTTGAGTTGGATCGAGATCTCAACGAAAGCACAACGGCTCCGACGGAAGTCGTGTCGATCTCTGCGAAAAACTCGGCCCTAGAACTGCTAGTGATTCCCACCAACGAAGAGCAGGCGATTGCGATCGCCACCCGAGTGGCCCTCGGCTAACCGGGCTCCGCTTCAATGCCGCTCGGTCGAATGTCGCTTGAAAGCTGTCGCGGGTTTGGCGGCGGTTTTCCGCGCGACCTGAGAAATGAATCCGCGGAACCTCCGGGTCCCTGAGTGGTTGGAACTGGATAGAATCGGGCGTCTGGTCAGTGTCCTTTCTGTTCCCCGTTCGAGTCACCGTATTTGGCCGTCAGTCCGTCTACCGCACTTCGCTATCAACAGTCCGATCCGGATGTTCGACTGATGCTGCGCGTGAAAGAAGACGACGCGGGAGCGTTTGAAAGCTTGGTGCGTCGATACGAAGCACGTCTCGTAAGGCTGATGCGAACTTTAGGTCCAAGTCCGGACGTTGCTGAGGACTTGGTGCAGGAGACTTTTCTGCGGGTATATCGTGCTCGGTACCGCTACGAGCCGGGGGCCAAGTTTTCGACCTGGCTGTTCACCATCGCCGGCAATGTGGCCCGGAATGCTGCACGATCGGTTCGCAGACGCCAAGAGGTCAGCGAGATTGATGCTCCAAAAACGGGCGATGAAAGCAGCCCTCAGATTTTGGCCTCGGCAGCCGTCGAGGCCAGCGGGCTGATGCCGGCCCGAGTGGTGGAAGGTGGCGAGCGGGCAGAGATCGTCCGTGCCGCAATCGGGATGCTTGGCGAACGACAGCAGATGGCTCTGATGCTCTCGCGGTTCGAAAACATGAGTTACGCCGAAATCGCTGAGACAATGGAAATGAGCACCAAGGCGGTCAAGTCGTTGCTGAGTCGGGCTCGCGTGAATCTCCGCGAGATCCTTGAGCCGTACATCGACAAGGGTCTGATTCCGGGGGAGACGACACCATGAGCGACACTTTGATTTCGGACGACCAACCGATCGATCCCGATGACGAATTGCTGGTCGCTTACCTCGACGGCGAACTTTCAGCAGAAGAGCGTAGCGAAACCGAGGAGCGTTTGATCGACGAGCCCGAACTACGTGACAAGCTTCAGACGTTGCAGCGTGGCTGGGACATCTTGGATGAACTCCCCGATGCTGATCCGAATGAGAAGATGGTGGAATCGACCATGGAATTGGTCGTGGCCGACATCGATGCGACCCAGAGTGGAAAACGCAGTGCAGTCGGTGCCATCCCCCGTTGGGCGCTGATTGGCATCTTCGGGTCACTTGTTTTGGGAGTCACTTCCTTCGGACTGGTGGTGCTGGCGCAGCGCTACCAAGAGCAACAGCTGCTCAGCGATCTGGTGATCGCGGAAAACCTGGACGCGTTGCTGGACGCCAATGACCTGGAGTTGATGCGGCAGTTGAAGGGGGACGAAACATGGAATCAAGCGATCGACTTTGCGATTGCAATGGGTCGAATTCGCGGCGAGTCGGAGATGCCACTGAAGGATGTTGCCATCGATCAGCGTGCACAATTCGTTGCCACGGA
>JBCCUO010000534.1:0-3810 GCA_039196805.1 Planctomycetota bacterium
GAACGATGCGCCTCCCCCGGTGATCTCTGGCTGACCGGCGCGTAGCGAGTTACTGCCGCTGGCTATGTTGTTGGCCGAAGGGCCCGGCACGCCGAACCGGGTGGCCGTCGCTGCGTTGTCCAGTGAGTCTCCCGAACTAACCATTGAAGGCGGTCCGAGCAGCTGGATGGCGGGAGCCGACTCCATTGTCATTTCGGGTAGCGAATTGCCCGCGGCGGGGAACTTGCTCGCGGCGTCAGGCATCGCGGGCCCAGCACCAACGCTTCCATCAGCTCCCGGCAACGTCAAGGAACCGTCGCTGATCTGAAGCGATGGGGACGAGCTGCTTGGCAGTTCGACCGGAATGCTGGGCAATCCCAACGAGGTGGCCGGGGTTTCGGAGGACGCGACCTCCGCAGGTGCTCGCATCCCAATGGGCTCTTCGTATTGAGCCTGAACGACGGCCCCGGTGATGGCTCGATCCGCGGCTGCGTTCCGCTGCGTGGACGGGAGCATTCCGACACCCGGACCGGCGGGGAATGAGGGCAGAGGAGTGAGACCAGCGCCGTCAACGGAGTCGCTCGATCCAGAATCGACCTTGGACGCACTCCAATCCGCGGACGCCACCGCCTGAATCGGGGTCGGCGGCTCACTGGCGGGAGCCGTCGACGCGGTCCAAGCCACTTGGGAGTCGGGAGTGTGGTCTTTTTGCGCTTGCGCTGCGGCAAGGGCGCCGATCAAGATGGTGACCGCGCCAGCGGCAATTTGAACGCCAAGGCGTTTCATGGTTCGCATTCCTTTGCGAGAACGATCCGTACGAACGACTCGTTAGCAAATGCCACTGATCGGTGTCTACACAATCTTCACGGACAATCGCCCCAGGCTAGCGAAAACCGCTGCTCCGCAGCTGAAGTCGGAAACCTCCAACCACCCACCGCTACTTCCCTCTCGCTGCCTGATGGCCAACAAGAGGTGCGATGCGGCGGCGGAGCTACCGGTGCAGTGCGTTCCATGGCACAGCCATGAAACGAACAAGCTGCCAATCGCCAACGTCTCACTGCTAACTAACAGCCGTCCGCAAACCAACTGCTAGCTGCCAACTTCAGGTCAACGGTTTGGACCAGCGGTTGCCTTGTTGTTCGGCCGAGAATCCGAGCGCGGTCAATTGCTCGATGATCTTGGCCTGATCTTGATCGATCACCGTTTCGACACGGAAGATCCGTCGATTGGAAAAGGTTTGAACGACCGACGAGGCAAGCAACTGCTCTTCGCTGGACAGCTCGCCCGCCTCGTGCTGAGGCGTTAGATCAAGAATCGCATCGGCGCAGTCCATGATCTGTGTCTCGGGATCACTGGTCCAAAACTGAACGCAAGCCAGCTCGGTCTGGGCACGGTGGTCGACGAGCACATGTTGCTCCTGATCCAGATGAGACATGGCTGACGAAAGGACACAGTCCTGCGGAATGACGTCCACCTTCTCGATTCGCGTGGTGCGTTTCAATCGGATCCAATCGCGATGGATGGGTGCCCGATACGTCGGCGTAGCAATAGCCATTTGCACCGCCGATTGTGTGATCGAATAGCCATGCCGACTCAGCAGCGAAGACGTCCGAGTGTCGCTAACGGGAACGCCAACTCCATGCCCGATCGGCGAAAATCCCGCGTACCCACTAGCATTGTCACGAAGTGGCCCAACGACCACCTGCTTAAACCCTTGAGCCCTGATCGACTCCTCAGCGGCGACCAGTAGGTCGTCGCAGATCTGAACTCCCTCATCAGGAGTGAAACAGAGCACACCGATCAGAGCGCTGGACGAATCACCGGGCAGAGGCTGGATATGGCACCAGCCATGAACGGTCTGCAGCCCCCACGGCTTGCGAGCCCACTGGAGCATGGCCGAAGCCTCATCATGGGGCGCGTCGGAAACGGCGACCAACAGCCGATCCGGCCGGAACGTTTGGCCGGAGAGCATCGCCTTTTCGGTCATCGCCACACTGACCCGCGGTGGCGGACCCGTCGCCGACCAATGCGCGACCCACGAATCGACCAAGCCCGGCAGGTCGCAATTACGAAAGGGACGAATCTCACTCATGCCAGACTTCCAGTCCCCCTCTTCCAACGCTCATCGATGCAGCAGCCGTTGACATTCCTTCATCATCGCACACGATGTTGCGGGCGGACACCGTACCTGTGATCTCGATTCGCGTCCGTGCGGTCAATTGTGGTGCTGTCGATCGAATCAACTCCGCAGGGAAAAGGAGTCAGGTACCGATATTGCGAAGTGCCGTTCCGGCTATTGGTGCCTGCCCCCTTTGTCCCGACACGCCGATTATCTGACAGTGCCTAACGTGCGGCCGGTTCCTTTCGTCAAGCCCCCCTGTCACCATGTCGCAAATCAACGCTCTGTTGCCTACCGATCGCCGCAGTAAACAGGGCGGAGTGTTGTTCTTGCTGACGCTGCTGATCTTCTTTCTGTCCAGCATCCTGCTGTACGGGATCTACGCGTACGCACGGCGAGGCGACCCGCAGTCGTCGACGCCGATGCCTTTGAGTTTCCTGTACAGCACCGTCTGTCTGATCGGAATCAGCGGAATGGTTCACGCGGCGACGCGCAGTGTGCGGCGGGACCGTCACGTGGCGACGTCTCTGTTGCTTTCCGTTAGCGGCATCGGTGCACTCGTCTTCATGGCGATCCAGTTCGCCTCGATGCGCGAAATGCTGCGTGGCCCCGCCATGACCGAGGGCACGGGTAAGGGAGTGGTAGGAATGATCGCCGTCTTAGCGTTCCTGCACGCCCTTCACGTGGCAGGCGGAGTCATCTCGCTGGGCATCGTGACGATCCGCTCGATGCAGGGAAAGTACGACCACGAGCGTCATTGGCCGGTCGATTTCACCGCGCACTATTGGCACTTTCTGGACGCCGTCTGGCTCTGCATGCTGCTGACGTTCTGGCTAACGACCGGCGGATTCGGCTAGCAGCGTTTCGACGCCGTCCGCCGCCCATCCAAGATCTTCGCCGCTTCGGTCGCAGAGCCTTACGAGTCCCCGAATCGGAGAACTCACAGGGGGACTACGTCAGATGAGCTTGCCCGCCGCAAGCCTTCGCGGCTTCCGCTACGATGACGCCCGAATCGTCGTAGCGGAATTCGCAGAGAATTTCGACGGATAAGGCGGCCCATCGAAAGCCTACGCGGCTCCCGCTACGGTGGAATCTTGAATCCTGTACGCGAAAAGGCCGAGCCCCGAAAGCCTTCGCGGCTTCCGCTACAGGGCTTTCGCGTCCCGACGGTGCGCCTCGATCGATTAGATCATCGGCGTGGGCTCGTAAGGAATGTCTTCGATCAGATCCATTGGCAACGGGGCGACATGCAGTCCCGCATCCTTGGAGATCGCATCGACGGCCTCTTGGCCTGCCTGCACGATACTTTCGCGGGTCTTGCCCGAGTACTGAAGCAGGTTGGCGGTGGGCCCGATCGGACCTTCAAAGCCGATCGTCTCCAGGTGCTTAACCAATGCAACGTGG
The DNA here is from genome assembly GCA_039196805.1 of Planctomycetota bacterium. Lineage (GTDB taxonomy): Bacteria > Planctomycetota > Planctomycetia > Pirellulales > Pirellulaceae > JBCCUO01. The sequence goes on from JBCCUO010000534.1 coordinate 3,503, forward strand.
TCGATAGCGTTGTCGGCGGCAGGCAGAATTCGCTGCGGAGACTCGGCAGCGCCACGATCGACGTCATCAGGGATACCGCCCAAACGCACCGCCGTGATCTTCTGGGCGCTCAGCTCGCTGATCTGGTCCATCGCACCGTCACCAACGACCCAGTCCCACGTATCCAACAGCAGTCCGACGTTGTTTGCACCCACGCCGTTGATCAGGGCCATCATCCCTTCTGCATTGCGAATGAATGGAAACTCTTTTCCTTCGCCCAGTTCCTTGCCGGCTCGGAAACCGACCGCCAAGCGGATTTCCTTGGTTCC
>JBCCUO010000535.1:0-3805 GCA_039196805.1 Planctomycetota bacterium
AACCGGATGTCGGGCAGGTCGTAGACACCACGCCGGTCAAAACGAAGTCGGCTACGCAACCGTGTTTCGTGCGTCGCTGGCAGCAGACTCACCGACTCGAAAGCCGACTGGGCCGAGACGCCAGGGGAGGCAGTCGTCCCAGAGAAACCGATGTCAAAATCGATCGCCGGCAGCCGACGATGATTGGCGACCTGCAACTGCGCAGTGAACTCTTCGCCCGCGACCGCCGACGACGGCACCAAGACGTCTACCTGCAACCTTGGATGCATGATCCAGTTCAGTGCCCAACCCAAGCCCAGCATCGAAACGCAAGCGGCGAAGACCCCCAGCCATGGATAGTCCCAGACGATGTTCATTGCCACGATCGTGAAGATGATCAGGGTAATGGATGACGCGGTCATCTTCTGGCGGATCGCAAGCCACAAAGACAGCGGACTGCAGAGTACCTGGGCGATGACGCTTAAGAATCTCAAACCGGTACCTCGACCTGTCGAGCGATCTGACTGATGACATCCACCGTCTCCTCGATCGACGCCGAGAGGCTGCGATTGCTGACGCGATGTGACAGCGTGGGCACGGCCACCAACTGCACGTCATCGGGCAAGACGAACGTTCGCCCATCCATGGCGGCTCTTGCCTGAGCCGCGCGAAGTAGCATCTTGGAACCTCGAGGACTGCAGCCGACGCGCAAGCGAGGATCTTTGCGAGTCGCATTGCTAATTGCCACAACGTATTCGGCGACCTTGCGGTCGACCTGAACGCGTCGGATCAAGTGCTGAAGCCGAACCAAGTCATCGCGATGCATCACGGGTTTCAACTCGACCGGACTGTCATCGACTGCTTGTTCCAACAAAAGATCGACTTCGCTCTCTTGGTCGGGATAGTCCATCGTCAATCGGATCAGGAAGCGATCCAGCTGTGACTCAGGTAGCGGGAAGGTGCCTTCAAAACCGGACGGATTTTGAGTCGCGATGACCAAGAACGGTTTGTTCAAATCGTATCGCTTGCCATCAATCGTGACCTGAGACTCTGCCATGGCCTCCAACAGGGCGCTTTGAGTGCGGGGAGAAGCACGGTTGACCTCGTCGGCGATCAATAAGTTGCAGAAGACCGGCCCCGCGCGGAATTCAAACTGCCCGGTCGATGGCTGATAGATCGAGCCCCCCAAGATGTCCGCGGGCAGTAGATCGGGCGTGCACTGAATCCGCTGGAATTCCAAGTCAATCAATGCAGCCAGGGACTTGGCCAAAGTGGTCTTGCCGACACCAGGCACGTCCTCCAACAGCACCGACCCCTCGGCCAGCAAGGCGATCAGCACCATTTCGATGACGTCTTCCTTACCGCGAATCACGCGGCGAAGCTGGCTTCGCACCTGGTCGATCTGGTCATGCAGCCGATCGATTGGCTCCTGCAATCGTGCTGGGTCATCCAGCGACGCATCTGTCGGGGAATTGACCACGGTCTGATCCGATTCAATCGTGCTCACAAACTCTTCCAATGCGATGCGAGAAAGGGCGGCTGGAGGCCCTTGGGTACGATGCAGCTTTGACTAGTGGTTCCGCCCTGTGATCCCTGCCTCGCCACAACCGAAAACACTCCGACGCCCTCATTGTTCCGTCGTCCGGTGTTCGCCGCAACGCTCGGTAAGAACGAGCCGGATGAAGGTTTCTTGTTCAACTCATGCCGATCCCAGAACGCCAAACATTTGCATCCTCTACCACCGATCTTCGCATCCAGGTCACCGACGATGACAGCCGGACGTTCCAGCTAACGGACGGTCGAGACGCCTATCACAGCGGCTGCGGTGCGCTCACGGAAACCCGATCAGTCTACCTGAGCAACAGTGGCGTTGCTGACCGATTGTCTCGCGGACAAGAAACAGGCGTGCTGGAACTGGGGCTGGGGACCGGAATGGCAATGCTGGTGACGCTTGAACAGGCGCTAATCAGTGGAACGCCGCTGACGTACGTGGCGTTGGAATCCCGCTGGCTGACCGCTGACTTGCTACGCGAAGTCCGACCGGAAACCTGGCTGGCGCATCGCCCTGACCTAGCCGCAGCGTACCTTCAGTGGCGAGCATCCCTGCCGGATCCAATCAAGGATGGTTGCTATCGCTGGTCGGTGGCACCAACCGAGGCCACGTTCGGGTTGTCAGCCAGCGAGCAGCTGGTCGAGGTCCACGTCGGCGACGCATGTGACTGGAAGATTGCCCCGAAACAGCCACGCTTTGATGCCATCTTTTTTGATGCCTTTGCTCCCGCCACCTCGCCAGAACTGTGGACGCCCGCGGTATTCGAGCGCATGTTTGAAGCCACGAAACCTGGAGGGAACCTAACGACTTACTGCGTCAACCGAGCGGTCCGCGACATTATCGGCTCGGTCGGATTTGAAGTCCAATGCGTCCCCGGCCCAAAGAACGGCAAGCGGGAAGTCTTGATCGCCAACAAACCGATCGAAAGCTCTGATCGGTGAGACTGAGTCAATGTAGCCGCCCTGTCAGAAGGCCCGGCTTGGCAGCGGATGGCCAACGGCCGATCCGTTCGCTGCGCGGTGCGAAGTCGGCTCGAGCTCACGGAGAGTGCGACGTCGGCTCGAGCTCACGGAGAGTGAGAGGTCGACACTGTGCCCCCGGCTACGCCGACTCGTGTCGATACAACCACGTTAGCGATCGCGGATCGGCACGTAGCTTCGCATCTGCGAACCGGTGTAGATCTGCCTCGGACGATTGATTCGCTTGGCGGGGTTCGCGTGCATCTCATTCCAATGTGAGATCCATCCGGGCAAACGACCAATCGCGAACAGCACCGTAAACATCTGCACCGGAATTCCCAACGCCCGATAAATCACACCGGAGTAGAAATCTACGTTGGGATAAAGCTTTCGTTCGATGAAGTAATCGTCCTTCAAGGCGACCTCTTGCAGCTCCTGTGCAACCTCAAACAACGGGTCGTCAATGTGCAGCTTGGCCAGCAACTTGTCGCAACACTTTCGAATGATCGTGGCTCGCGGATCAAAGTGCTTGTACACGCGGTGACCGAATCCCATCAGCCGGAAGTTGTTCTTCTTGTCTTTCGCCATGTCGACGTACTTGCGGACATTTCCACCATCCTGCGCAATCTGCTCCAACATGTTCACGCACGCTTCGTTGGCACCGCCATGCAGCGGGCCCCAAAGAGCACTGATGCCGGCTGAGATCGACGCGTAGAGGTTGGCGTTGCTGCTACCCACCATGCGAACGGTCGACGTGCTGCAATTTTGCTCGTGGTCCGCGTGGACGATTAGCAGCAGGTTCAAGGCTTCAACGAAGTCAGGATCGACCATGTACTCCTGAGCCGGAGTAGCGAACATCATGTGCAGAAAGTTGTCGCAATAACCCAGCTCATTGTTCGGATACATGAACGGCTGGCCCGCTGACTTCTTGTGGCAGTACGCAGCCAGAGTGGGCAACTTGGCAATCAATCGATAGGTCGACAACTCAACCTGTTGCGGGTCTTGGGGATCCAGAGAATCGGGATAGAAGGTTGCCAGCTCACCGACCACGCTGCTAAGGATCGCCATCGGGTGCGCGTCGCGTGGGAACCCGTTGTAAAAGGCACGCATGTCCTCGTGAATCATCGTGTGATGCTTCACACCATCACGGAACCGATGCAGCTGCGTTTCGGTGGGCAACTCGCCATGCAGCAGCAGATAGGCGGTCTCAAGAAAGTCGCAGCCTTCGGCTAATTCCTCGATCGGATAGCCGCGATATCTCAAGACACCCTTTTCTCCATCAAGAAACGTGATGGCGCTCCGCGTGCTGCCGGTG
>JBCCUO010000536.1:0-3804 GCA_039196805.1 Planctomycetota bacterium
GCACCGCCAATATCGGTCCAGGAGATCGGAACATGGTGAAATCCAGTCGTGGTGTGGAGGGTGAGAGTCGGCAAGAGGATCGTGTCAAGCCACCGCTCGAAGCGGCCGCTCTGCCCCGACATGCAGGCCTAGGGGGAGAATCATCGCCGCAGATTGTAGTCCAACAAGCATTCTGTACAATGAAACAATTCTGAATGATTGTTTTGAGATGTTGAATGAATGGCAAGTCCCCGCAGCGGCGTCCCCGTGCCGGCGACCTGAATATCGCTCAGTTGGAGACCTTTCGATTGGTGATGCGGCATGGCGGCTACCATGCCGCCGCAAAGGAGTCGCACCTTTCACCGCCCGCCGTTTGGCAGCACATCCAGGCTCTTGAGAAAGCGTACCGAACGGAACTTTTCGTACGCGTTGGCCGCCAGATCAAACCGACCGATGCGGCGATCAAGCTGCATGAGCAACTGGACGACATTCTGGTCCGACTGGAGTCGACCTTCGATTCGATGCGGTCTCCCTCCGCCGATCAGTCGATCCGATTGGTGACCGGTGTGCGAATGATGCTGGAAGATCTTTCTCAGCCATTGGCAGGCTTTCGGAAACGGCATGCCAATCCGCTAGTGGTTTGCCAAGGCAACGAGCGACGCGCCGAAGAGATGCTACTTGCCGATGAAGCTGATCTGGCATTGGCCCTGCAACCGGGGCTGAAACAAGGCACGCCGCAGATTCACTATGAACCTGCCTACGCGGTTGACTTCTTGGCCGTATCGACAAGGAATCACGACTACGCCAGGTGTCGCTCGGCCAGCCTGCATGAACTGGCCAAACATCCATTGGTCGTCACCATCACCGGCACCCATGCTCGTGATGCGTTGGATCAGGCCTTTCACCGCGAAGGGTTGACACCGAACATCGCGATTGAAACCGACAACGGTGCCTTCACGGTCGCGTGCGTGATGGCCGGCATGGGCGTAGGGGTGCTAGCTGGTCGCGAACAGGGGACGCTTTCCAGAAAGCTTCATCGTCGCTCGCTGCGAAAACCGCTCGGTAGGCGTCGGATCGATCTGATGTGGCGACGGGGACGACTACTTTCCGAGCCGGTGTTGGATCTGATCGAAGAGATCAAACGAATTGGCGACTAGTCACTCCTCCCGTGGCAGAAGCCGAAACAACTCGTCGTCACCTTGCACGATCAAATAGTCGCCGCTGGCGGCTACCTCTTGCCAACCTTGCTCGGTCCCATCCGGCCAACGAACCTTGACGTTCGCGGTAGTCGCATCGCCCACCCCAAACGTCACGCATCGCTCGTGCGTTGTACTGAATCCATCCCCGGCAAAGACTTGCCCTGTCTGCGTCAGGCCGTCGGTTGTCACGATCACCTTGGCCCCGATCGCATCTCGTTCGCATGCCGTTCCCACCAGCCGGAATCTGAGCTGGCCACCAACCGAATCGGATCGATTGATCAGCAACGCCACAGGATCGAACAAGTGGGTGACCACCAAGTCGCTCCGGCTATCTTGGTCCGCATCCAACATCGCCACTGATCGTCCCAGTCGAGCGGACTGAAAATAGTTGCCCAGTAGCTTGGGATCGCAGAGGGCGTACGTCCCGCTACTCTTGCGGAAGAGTAGCTGCGCGGGCATGCGATAGGCAGTTCCCGCGTGCGTGAAGTCGTCCACATGGCCGTTGGCAAACATCAACTCCAACGCCCCATCGTTGTTGGCGTCGATCCAGTGAGTGCCGAACGCCAGCATCGGTAGCGTCGGTGCCGCAATCCCCAGTCGGTCGCTACGGTCCGACCACGTCCCAGGCTGCTCCTGTTGATAGAACGTGTTGTAGTCATCGGTGAAATGACTTAAGACAAAATCAAAGTCGCCATCATGGTCAGGATCGCCGGCGGCGATGCCCATCGAAGCTTGGGGGGTCGATCGACGACTCAGCGAGAGCCCGCGAATGATCCCTTGATCGGTCAACGGCAGCGGCGCCGATTCCAGAGCGGACCAAAAATGGTTGGCCGTCATGTCGTTGCCAACCAACACGTCCAGCCGATCATCCTCGTCTAGACATCCGATCGTGATGGCCAGCCCACGCCCCGGCGTTTGATCGGCCAGCCAATCAGCGCTAACGTTCTTCATCGCGCCTGATTCCTTCGTCTGCCAAACACGATCCGATTGGCCATCGAACGCAATCGGCATGCACGAGCGTGCTTCTTGTTCGCCCGGAATCAGGCAAGGCTGATAGACGGGATTGTCGCCGGCGCAGTATCCCACCTCGTACAGGTCCGGTAGCGAATCTCCATTCAAGTCCGCCATCGCCACGGAAGTCGTCCAAGAGCTTCCTTCCAGTCCCTTTTCCCTGCTCACTTCGGAAAACGTGCCGTCACCATTGTTCTGATACAGACGGTTGGATCCGAGGTTGCCGACAACTAGGTCAGGAAATCCGTCCGCGTTGAAGTCGTAAGATCCGACGCCCTGGGCAAATCCAGGATCACCGGTCGATGCCTCCGGCGTCACGTTTTGAAACTGCCCGTCGCGGTTTCGGAAAAGCTGGTTCGGCGCGCTATCTTCCTCCAAGGGCCGACCATCGGACGCCGTCAAGTAGACATCAGGAAATCCATCCAAGTCGTAATCCAGGACGGCGGACCCTCCGACCGTCGACTGATAGATCCAAAGATCCGCCTCTTGTCCCGGGGGCTTCTTGATGGAGCAGACATGCCGCAATCCACGCTGATCGGCTTGGTCTTCGAATGCGATCCCAAAAGGGCCTCGATCCCCAGACGGATCAGCCGAATCAGGCTGCCAGTCCAACGATGGCGTTCCCTCCGTCGATCGGCCTTTCCAGTGACTCGCCCAGTCGGCCGATACGTCGAGCTTGGCGGCCAATTGCCGCCCTACCTGCTGCGACGCGTTTTGCCACGGCGTGCTTCCGGTCAACTTGGTTCGCAGTTCTCGATACGTGGGTCCCAAATCCGAATCCAGCTGATTGCTCATCTGAAAGCCTTCATGAAGCCAATTGACTGCCTCCCATCGACGCCCGAGCATCTCCAAGTGGTTGGCGATCTTGATGACCGCCTGCTGTGAATTGCGTTGCCACGAGAGCAGGCTGTCGACCGCAATGCGAAGCTTTCCGAGCCGCTCGGCACGCTGAAATGCGGCAGCGGATTCCTCGTCGTAACCCAGTTCCCTGAGAGCTTCGGCAAGTCTCAGAAGAGCCTCAGTATCGTCTTCGTTCGCACGCACGGCATTCAGATAGGCGGCCAGTTTTCGTTTCGGTTCTTGACGACTGTCCGCCAGCGCACCCGCAGCCATCCAGGCATGAAACGAATCGAGCTTGCCGATCGATTCGGAAGCCGGCTCGTAGAACTCGGGTGGCACATCGCCAACGCGACCCGACTCGATCAAGCTGCGCGAGTACAACACCATCGCGGCGTAGAACTCTGGGTGTTGCTCTACGACCTTGGCTAGCCTCTCTGCGACCTTGCTCCAGCGTCCTTCATATGCATCGTCAAGTACCAAGCCGAACTCAGGCCGAAGATCCTCGGGGTGCTTTCGAAGCGCCGTTTGACAGATCTTTGCATCGGATTGCGGCCGACTCAGGTCGGAAAGCACCATCAGTTCGTTCAGTGTTCCGTGCCGCCGTTGGACCAGCCAAACAAGATGCTCCTTGGTCAGTCGTTGAAAACCGAGTGCTGCTTGGACCGCCGCCAACTTTCGTCGCAATGGTGGCTCCGATGGAACCGCCTGAACACCTTGTTGCAGCGTCTCCCAGGCTTGAAAGGGCCGGGCATCCATCAGATGAAGCTCGCTAAGC
>JBCCUO010000537.1:0-3803 GCA_039196805.1 Planctomycetota bacterium
AAAGCGTCAGCAGCACGGGAGCGAGCGCAGGGTTCTCATCCGCAGCGCGATTGTTTGATTCGTCGCCTTCTTGGACGGTGTCGTTGGTGTCAACCTCCACGACCCAGCGGTAGGCACCTGGAAGCAGTCCGCTTGGCACAGTGACCAATTGGTCCACTCGAGCGACAGAGCCCTCCGGTTCGATCGATTGATTCACCTGTGAGAAGTTGGCAACGGGGATCAGGGGGGCGTCTTCGACTCCCTCCAGCTGAAGCGATACGCGTTCGACCCAGCCCGCATCGACGGCGATCACGCCGACGTTTCGGACCGTCCAATTCACCGTGGCCAAGTCACCGGGAATCAGCGACAGGTCACCGGTCACATCACTGACGGTCAGGTCCACGGTGGAGGCGCTAACCGAAACCGCGGCAACGTTATTCGTCTCGTCCGATTCCAGTTCCAGATCATCGACATCTGTTTTCACCAGCAAGAAGTAATTCCCCGGCGAAACATCAGGCAGCCCCAGCGAGACGGTCTGGTTGTATTGGCCCGCAGTTTCAAGAGGTAGCGACGCCGCAGGGGCGTTGATGATTCCGACCAACGTGTCGGCGTCGTCTAGGACATCGTCGTTCGAAAGGTAGAAACGGTCTTGCCACTCGCTTCGCGTCGTCGCGGCGCCCACGTTGGTGACTGTGTATTGAACCGAGATGGTTGTTGATGGTGCGATCGCTGACGGCGCGGAAGTGATCGCGGGAACCAAGTCGGCTTCCTCTCGACGTGTCACGGTGAATTCGGGACCAACGGCGACGCTTCCTTCGTCCAGGAACTCCTCCAAGTGATCGCCGGTATCACCGACGACGATCAGTCGATACGTTCCCTCGATGCGCTCAGGCAGCTCGACTTGACCGGCTAGCGGCAGCTCCGCACCGGGGTCGATCTGCGAGTTCTGGGCAAGGCTCCCCAGCAGCACGTCGGATGCATCCAAGACATCGTCGATCGACAAGTAGACCTGGTCGGTCCAGCCGGTGGCGATCTCAGCAAGCCCCTGGTTGGCTGCCTCGTAATTCACGGTGACAGGATCGCCGCTCGTCGCGGCCGACGGGGCTTGGACCTGGCTTAGCACCAGGTCGACAAATGGGCCGGGAGCGATGGTGGCCGGATCGGCCAGCATTAGCACATTGTTATTCGTCGCACCTCCTTCGTAGACGGCCCCGATTTGATCGGACTGGACGAACCAGTGGTAAACACCGGATAGCCCTTCAGGCAGGGTCACGTTGACATTGATGTCGTAGCTTTGATTCGCATCCAACGCCCCGGTGCGCGTGATTGACTGAACCAGCACATCATCGTCGTCACCCAGCGTGGTGTTGGATGACAGATAGAACGTGTCTTGCCAGGTGTCGACCGCGCCGCCCGGTGTGCCATCGCCGGTTGCTCCGTCGCCTTGGTTGGTGATCGTAGCGGCCAGTGCGACCTGCTGGCCCGAATAGCCACGCAGAGGTGCGCCGAATTCTGAGGCAACCAGATCGGCTCGCGGTGTCCTGGCGATAGTGACAGGATCGTCCAGTCGACGAACGTTGTTGTCCTCGAACAAGAACTCGGAGACTTCGTTGTTCACGTCCGTACGCGCCAAAACGAAGTATTCGCCTTCGACACCCAACGGCAACTGCACCGACTGATTCACCGCGTAACTTTCACCGACGGGGAGTGATCCGGTGTGAGTGGCGGCGAACAATTGAATGTCATCTTCGTCGCCGTAGCGATCGTTGCGACTCAGCACGACGCGATCCGACCAACTCTCCGCTCCAGTTGGGATCGCTCCGAAGTTCCCGACCGCATAATCAACTTCGATCGTTTGACCGCTCGCAAGCGTTGTCGTTGACAGCGACAGCTGTGAGACCACCAGATCGCTAAAATTCAACTCGGCGGTGGGTTGGATCGAAACGTCCATCATGTACTGACCGAACGTGCCGATCCCGCCATTGCCGATGATGACGGCATAGTAGTGATCGGTGACGGCGATGTCGGCGCGGGCGACCGCGTCAGATGGGTTGTCGCCAATGCTGACGACCTGGTCTTGGCTATTCCGAATCTCAACGACCGGTCGCAACGTGCTGTAGCTTGGCAGTCGACTGGAGAGCAAAATCGTTTGGTCCGCCTGAACCTCCCCGAGATCGAAGTAGTCGCGGTCCACCGTGCCGGATTGACCGGACATGATGCCCCCAACCAGCGCGCCGCCACGTCGTGTGCCATCGACCACCAACTCTGCCAAGTCTGCGCCCGCCAGCGAATTGTTGTTGTATTCCGAGTCCGATTCCAAGGTCGCGCCGGTCACTCGATCGACTCGCAACAGGTACTCGCCGCCCGAGCCATCCCAGTAGTACTTCAGTGCTTGGATGTAGTACGTGCCGTCACTGGGAATCACGAAATGGCTTAAGAACGCGTTCGAGCCTGGACCAGAGTCGTATTCGGTTGCCAGGACCGAACCACCCGCGTTGACCAACTGAAACTCGGGGTTCAGTGTCGACTGGTAGGCATCCATCGCCACAGCGACCCGGTCGCCCGCCGAGGCCTCGAATGACCACCAATCGCGGTCGCTGGTGGTGGTGCGGCTGGCAGCCGGATCCTGAGATCCATAGCCAAAGGCGACCGAGTAGCCGCTGCCCTCGGGGTCTTCTCGCATGATCAGCGGTGTGGCCGTTTCGCGGCTACCGTTGCCGGCCGTTTCTAGCGTCAGCTGGTCTGCCCTCAGCGTGCCTTGTTCGGGTAGCACGACGCTGAATTCGCGGACATACGCATCACCTGCAACCCCGTCGGTGTCTCCGTCGAGCGAGGTTCCAACCACATCCGTGATCGATGGCGTGACAACCAGCCGGTAGTTGCCCGGCGTCAAAGGACCATCGTCAAGGATCAGGCTGACAGAGCGACCGCCGGTGTACGGAGTTCGAAGTCGCAAGTCGCGGCGGAAGTCGTCATCGGTATCAAAGACGCCGTCCGCCCCTGCATCGATGATGCTGTACCCATTGGCGGCATCGTCGGGATGGACGTCAATGGGGTCAGGAATACCGTCTTGGTCTGAATCCGCGTCCGTGTCGAATTCGATGACGGCCGGTCGCTGAGATGTTGCCAGCGATGAATACCAGGCACGGTTGTTGGGATTGAGGTAGGCAACGTCATAGCCGGCCGAGTTGAACGGCTGTCCGCTGGCCCAAAATGACGTGGTGATGTCACCGCCGTCACCAAATCGCCAGGAGGCGGGATCGGCTTGCCGGTCAACTCCGACGTAGAAACTTGTTCCCGACACGTTGAATTCATTGGCCAGAAAACTGTTCTCGCCTTCCTGGTCGGGCCGCGCCAGGTAGCCACCCATCGACGTTGCCCAGTCGTCCGCGGATTGCCAGCTTCGCGGACTCAGGTACAGGTAGGTGTGTCCTTCCCACGTGCGAAAGCGCGCTGATTGCGGGTTCGCGGATGTCGGGTCCAGGACCTCGCTGAAATCAATCGAGAACGTGCTGATCAGTTTGTCGGTCGATTCGCCTTGGGCGGGAAGCCGCGAGACCGACTCGACCCGTGGCGGTACGGTATCGCCAATCGCGAAGTCCAATATGTAGTCAGCGCTAGGGCCTGGGCCCGCATAACCTCGTCCTTGCGGATCGGGTGATTCAAGAATCGCACGAATCTGGTCAGTCGAGCTGCGGTCGTACCAGAATCCGTCAGCGTCATTCAGGAAGATCGCATCTCGATTGCCCGGTTCGTTGTTGCCCCAATTCGTGTAGATCAGATCACTGCCATCGTCCCACTGCCAGATCGACGGGTCTTCGCCG
>JBCCUO010000538.1:0-3796 GCA_039196805.1 Planctomycetota bacterium
CTGTCGACCTTGAAAGCGGCGACCTGTTCGAGCTTCCCGATGGCCGAGCGGCCATGTACCAAGGGCTCAAGCCAGCGGTGACCGGAGAGGACGTTGTTGGGCAATATGCTGGGATTGTTGATCTCAAGATGGCGAGTGCCGACACGCGGACAGCTGGAGCCGATGTGCACTATCACAAGACCGAGAAGCTTGCCAAGACGGCGGCCGATGGCGGCAACACTTTTCTGGCTGGCAAGGCAGTCATTGCAAAGGTCGATGGTGACACGCGGGTGCGACTTGAGCTGAACGGTTAGTCGACCCCGGCGGTGTGGGATGGTCGGAGCTGGTCGCTCAGCGGGCAAGTCCTGCTGGGCGACCTTTTTTGTTGAGGTCGGAACATGTCGCTGCATCGCGACGATTACAAATCCGCAGCGGCGAGCCATGCCGAGTACTTTGGCGACGACGTACTCTACTCCGATCCGATCACCAATCAGGCAACCGTCACCGCTTCGATCCATCCCGAGAAGACACGGCGCCGACGCAACTCAAACGGCGGATATGACCTGATCAAGACCCGAATGGTCTACGTGTTCACCCACGGCGAGAAGCCGCTAAAGCATGTTCGCGAAGATGGTCAGTTCACGATTGATGGCCTGACCTACGCCGTCGAATCGGTGAACGTTCAGGCAGGCGGCCGACTGGGTGTGACGCTCGTTCGTTCGGGTCGCGCGGAGATCTCAAGACCGAACCGTCGGAGGCGAATTTGAGCGACCAAGGAGTCATCCAGTGCGTTCAGGACAGTTTGCGTGAACTGATCGCCGACTGTCACGCCTGGCAGAACTGGCAGGGCAACACCTGGACGCGAGAGCAAGCACTGGCCCACTTGTATCACGACGCGTTGCCGCCACCACCACCCAAGCAGGAAGCCTACACGATCCAGCAGCTTGAGAAGCTCAGGCCGTTCGCGATCATCAGCACGCAAGCCTTCGACGGCTATCAAGTCGACATCGACGCTGAGTTCGATTTTCGTGCCAGTGGGTCGCTTCACCTTTGCATTGAACAAGACCGGCCGGCCGATCTGGACAAAGATCCCGCCGAAGTCGATCGACAAGCCAAAGAGAACATCGGCAAGTTGATTTACAGCGACGACCCGGCGACGCCTGGCATCGTCAACCTGGCTCAGAATCGAATGCGGCTAACCCGGATTAGCGTAAGTGGTCCGCTACTTCCGGATCCCGAAGAGCTTAAAGAGTATGGCGATCGCTGCCAGTGGATTCAGCTTGCGATTAACTGGCGGTTCTGATGCTCGGCAGCACGGTCAAGATTCACGAGTCGGGGCCGGTCCCTCGCACGCTTCGCAAGGCTCACACCCGCGCGTCGAAGCACGCTTGGCGAGCCGTTGGCCGACAGTTCCACCAAGACCTCCGCCCCAAGCGGTTCACACCAGAGCACGCTCAGCGAGCCGGTTTCACCCGTCGAAAAGGCCAGGTGTTGCCCCGTGGATCGAAGGCGTTCCGCAACTCCTACTATGGCCGCAAGTTCCTGAGCAAGGATCACGGCGGTGGTCCGAACCAGGCTGACCCGTTGGTCTACTCTGGCGACTCCAGAGACGCGATGCGAACCGCGACGGTCACCGTCACCAGCAAGGGCGCGAGAGTGCGGTACCCGCGGACCAATCTGAATTGGCGGCCGCCAAAGTCTCAGGTGAACATGAATCACGAGTTCTCGTTCGTCACGCCGGACGAAGCGGATGACCTTGGGCTGACCTATGACCTGGAGTACAGCCAGGAACTGAATTCTCCAGGATAGAGGACACCTAGTTTTCGGTGTCCGCATCTTCCATGTAGCCGACGGCTTCGAAGGTGGCGTTGCACTCGCTGCAGGTCACCGATTTAGGGTCAGCTAGCAAAACACCCTCTTGCCACGGTTGAACGCCAAGTTGGTCTCGGAGGTCAGCAATCTCTTCCGGCGAGGCTTCGACAGCTATGTTCCGGACGAACTGCCCTGAACCGCATTCTGGGCAGGTCCAGAAACTCGCGGGAATGAGTTCGACTTTTTTCACCATTGCTAAATCCTTTGACAATGACCGCTTACAGAGATTTGGGATTTCTGATTGACATTGCCCCAAAAAACGACAGACTCTGCCTCAGCGAACAGGTTACCCACCACCCTGGTGAGCGTGTTGATTCATACACCGCCGGGTTCGGCCGGCAATGGTTGCCGGGGATTAGGTAGCGGTGTTCGTTTGAGGAGGCCAGGAATGGCTAAATCAAAGAAGCCTGAGGTCATCTTTCGGCCCTTCATCACGACGCCCGATGGGCGTCGTATTTGGGCCAAAAGCTACGGCTTGCGGGCATTTCCGATTCCTGTGAAGGACTTGGAAAAAGAACGCGATGAAGATTCAGACTGCAGGGATGACGACTGAATCGAGTAAGGTCGAGTCCTCGTGACTCGATATCCGGACGGCTCGGGAGTGCTGCTAACACTCCCGGGCTGTCTCTCCAAGTACCAAACAAGATAGCTTGGCGCCCAGCCCAATCAAGCCGTTGGTGTCGCCGAATTCTGCGACGGCGATCCTGATCTTGGTTTGCCATTCACTCCGCCGCCAATGATGTGAGCCGTCCACTCACTCACTCGGCCGGCGGCGAACCATGGATCTCTACAACGGCTACGGCTTTCGGATCACACCCAGCGGAGGATCCGCCACCCTGATCGGTGGGATCACTCAGCAAACGCTGATGACCGAAACCACCCAAAATGCCGTTGCTACCGCTGGCAGTGCCTTCGCTCATCATGGGGAGATCACTCAGGTCTCGCCGCGAGCTCAGTTCACCAGCCTGCAAGTCGGAGCCGTCCTAGATGTTCTCGGGTTGACCGGAGCTTGCCTCGCCGGCGGCGCTCTACCCGGCCTTGAGATGTGGCAGCTGAAGAAAACACCTTGCGGCGACATTGCTTCGGGAAGCGTTCATCGCAAGATGACCATCCCGAACGGCTTGGTGGTGCCTCGATCGCTTAGCGTATCTCACCGAGAAGATGCGACGATCCAAGCCGAAACGATCGCGACCTTCGATGGCAACAACGATCCGCTGATCATTTCGCCGAACGAAGCCGCCCCCGCTGGCCTGGCTGACTTGCATCGCTACACGCTGGGTCCGATGACGGTTGGCGGTCACGCCATCGCTGGCAATCTGTCGCTCAACATCGACTTCGGAAACTCAGCGGCTGGCGACAGCGGTGACAGCGATCCGTTCGATACTCACATCGAAGTTGCGGAGATCATCCCGCGGATCACAATTCAGACGCGAGATGTTTCCAAATTCGCGGCCAGCCTGGTGCCGCTTCGTGGCCTTCTTGGTGAGCACGCTGACACATCGTTCATTCTTCGCCGGCGAGTGAATGGCACAGCTGACTACAGCGACGCGGCGGACAACATCCGAATCACGGCTCGCGTGATGGCTAACTTCGATCAGATCTTCTCAGCGCAGAACTATCGTCGTGGTGAGGCGTCGCTGCAGATGACAGCGTTGCACGATGGCACCAACGCACCGCTCATCATCGAGACGGATTACGACCCGACTCCTTAACCGAACATCGCAATGGCTAACGAACAAACCAAGGGCGCGGAGTCAAAGGCAGACGAAGCGTCCACCGAGACGGCGACCAAGACGGTCGCTAAGGCAGCGACCAAGAAGGTGGCTAAGGCAGCCACCAAGAAGGTCGTCAAGAAGACCACGGCTGCCAAGGTGGTCTCGGCGGTTCTCGGGTGCAGCAAGATGCGAGCCGAGGCGATCGTCAAAAAGATCGGCAGCGAGTCCGC
>JBCCUO010000539.1:0-3795 GCA_039196805.1 Planctomycetota bacterium
GGAGCCGAAATAGAGCCCTCCGACTTCTGCCGAAGCTCACCCGCATGCACGCATTTGGTGGATTCCCCAAGCTGCTGTTCGTCAAGCGAGCTGCGCGTGTCGCTGTTGGACGGGGGTGCGTCGATCGCATCCGGAGCTTCGGATAGGAAAGCATCAGAAGGGAGTTGAGAAGCAACACCCGAATCGCCAGCAGCTGTGCCAGCTGAAGAAGTGCCATCCAAGATGGCATCATTGTGATAAATTGTCATCGTATTTGGCTCTTTAGCAGTGAGGCTGCAAGCGGCCGACAAATCCCTCAATTGAATCAGCGGAGGACGGGGGACGTCCCAACCACTGAGCCAAGCCAACTAGCCTGGCAGCTGCGCGGAACCCATCGATCGCATCGGAAATGTTCATTTCCGCTCGCTCTAGGGAGCTCGCACCTCAGAAAGACTAGCCGGAACGCCTTCAACGAGCAACCGATTTCGATTCCTGATGCGGTCTTCTTTGCTATCTGGGTATAACCAACTACTACGACCCGCTCGTTTTCCCACGCGGCGCAGTCCTAACCCATCGATTCCCGCCGCGAACCGCCATCCGGCGGTCACCGGCCCGATCCGAGGCTTTCCAGTGGCTTCCTTGCCCTTGATGACGATTCTGTCCGCCGTGCTCGGCTCAATGCGTCAAGCTAGCGGCTGCCGAGCATTTCTGCTGGTTGGCACACTGCTGGCTAGCACGAGCTCGGCCCAGCAACTCGCGGAGGAAAAGCCGTTCCGAGTCGAAACCTCCTCAGCAGATTCGGGGGCCGAACTTTCGACAGATAATCTGGACGCTGCCGGGAAGATTGCGTTCCGCCCACCGGCAACACCTGAGGACATCCCGGGGCTCTATCCACCTGCCGCTCGCAAACAGCCTCAAGCGGAGACCATTGAGCAAAAGATCGACGCCATTCTTGGCGAAGGGGTCTCGCCGGATCAGCGACGTGTTTCCGAGTTGGTGGAGCAGCTGGCCGCACCGTCATTCGCCAACCGCGAGCGAGCGTCGACCGAACTGATGTCACTGGGTCTGGTAGCACTTCGCCAGCTTGGTAAGGCCTCAACCAGCGATCAGGATCCTGAGGTTCGTCTCCGCGCGTCGGAAATCGCCAAACAGATTCGCGAGACTCAAATTGAAAGTCGCGAACAAGAGTTTCTAACTGGCAAGTCCGTGGACTTCCCCGGATGGAGAACCACGTCATCGATCTTGGGGGACAGCCGAACGGTGCGGGAACTGTTCTTGGAGATGTACCAAGCTCATCCGGAAGCGATCGGCAGTCTGGATGGAGACGCCGGATCACGTCGCGTGCAGACCGACATGCTGGCATTGCGAATCGCAGATATCCAGAGAACGCGAATGCTCATGCCAAGGCGGGCCGATCTGTTCGCCATTTTGCTGCTAGCCGCCGACGATCAAGTCGGTCATTCCCGGATCGCCGAAGGCGGCATCTTGAGCCTGCTGAATCTGGAAACCACGTCGGCTGTCTTAACCGACCGCCAGCTGGCTTTACCTTTGAGGAGATTGCTGCAGGTCTATCTACCGACAACCGATCCCAGCAATCATTTCGATGTGATGGTGTTTTCGATTCAGCATGGTCTGCAAGGCGGACTTGGGGTCGCACGGGCGGCGCTCCGCGAATCGGACGACATTCCGACATCGATCAAAGCGTTGGAATGCGTCTGCCAATTCGGATCAAAAGAGGATGTAGAAACCGTTGCGATTCGACTGACCGACCACCGACCGTTAACAGACCCGTTGGCAATCACCACTGACGATGATCAGCCGGAATGGGCCAACAGCCGAAAGCTGCTCGTGAGCGATGTTGCGCGAGTTGCCATCGCGCAGTTGCATGGGGTGCCAGCAACGGAGCTGGGATTCAAGAGCGACGTTAGCAACAGCAAGTTCGGAATGATCACCGATCGCCTGGACTTCGCCATCGAACCCGAGGACGCTCGCAAGCAGGCCAAAGCCAGAATCGCCAAGCTGCGAGGGAAGGAGGAACCGGACCCACCCGCATCGAAAGACTACCGCGACGTGTGAATCCGCGCGGCAAGTGTGTTCTCTCCGTATAGTTGAAGGCGCTAAACAAGCCCGCTAGCGTCCACAACTCAAGACTCAAGACTCAGAACTTCCAACGGTACTCGATACGGGTCCCATAGACATCTTCAAGACCTCGTCGCCAGCCGTACATCGCATCCATCCTCAGTATCGTCGCCCGCGTCAAGGCGATCTGGTACCGCGTTCCAACGGCAAACTGGTCATCCGGAAGCCCTGGATTTGCGTTCCCATGAGGTGTTTGATACGCGACTTCGATCAGTAACTGTCGATCCAGATCATCTCCGATCAAATCGACACCCAAGGCACCACCCGCTGTGTCACTGCCGGTGTCATCCAGGGTCACATATCCGCCTAGGGCATCGGTTTCAAAGTTGATGCCTGTATTGCGAAGGATGCCGCCCGCCACACCGGCGCGCGAGACTGATTGGGGACGATCCCAGCCAACGAAGAAATTGGCGTAGGGAACAAAACGCAGGGGACGCGGCGTGATCAAGCTATTTTCCACCAACAACAGCACCCCGTCGGCACATCGATCCTCCTTGGGTAGATCCTGCCCAGTATTGACGATGACACGGACACTATTGCTGACTCGATCGAAGTAGCGACGCGTGAAGCTGGCCGCCATGTTGTGATAGCTTTGCTCGGGCCGTTGGCGATCGTTCAGATAGGCGTAGCCCGTTTCGATGTAGCCACCATAGGCATCGATGAACCAAGCCGTTCCGAACGTCTGGATGTCGTCTTCGTCGTAAAACGCGGGACTGTTCAAGCGATCGAATGTGGCAAAGAACGTGGCGTCAAAATTCGACCAGTTCAGCAAGCGACTGTGGCGTGCCGGCAACGCCATCGCGACTCCGCTAAGACCATCCTGCAGCCAAATGCCGTTCTGAAAGAACAGCGGGATGATGCCCGCCGTGATCGGCAACTCGAACGGCGGCGAGGTGCCATGAAGGCCACCGAGGATCGCGCCCAAGTCGCCTTCGTAAAAGGCCGTGATCGGGTTGGCGTTGAACTCGTAACGGCTTTCCACACGACCATCAATCAGCTCGAAACGTGTATTCTGGCCACCGTCAGTGATTGGCTGCAGGAACGCTTGAAACCGCCCCGCATCGGTTACTCTCAGATCAGCAAACAGATTCGCCTGAGAAGCCCAGTTGTCGGTTCGACCAGCTGCGTTTCGCCCCGCAATGACCGCCGTCCGCGTGTCGCCGAACAGATAGAACTGAGGACGCGCCAGGTTGGTCTCCCCGAACCAGTTCTTTCCTCGTGGAGTGATCCCATTGCCGTACCACTCTCGTCCCCACTCGATCAACGGGAACTGCGTGGGAACGTCGTACTTGGCGTCGTATACCCACTGCTCACGCAACCCGTCCGGTGTGATCGAATCGATCGGGATCGGCGTCGGGGAAAAATCGTGCTCGATCGACCGGGCCCCGACGCGCGCACCATCGAGGATACCGGTTCCTTGAGCGACCATTCCGGGACGATCGCCAACGCTTCTCGGGAGTGGACTCGGCGTTGGCTCAGCTGGCACTGACTGACTTTCAAGCAATCGCTGCCGCTCTCGCGTACGCGCTGCCTCCGCTTGAGCCTCCTGCACGGATCTTTCGAATCGCTCGCGATCGAAATTCGGAATCGGCGGCCCCTCGTTCATCGGGAGCTGATCCGGCAAAGGCGCGGGCAAGGTCTCAGGTGTTTCGAATGATTCCGAGAACTCACCGAGCC
>JBCCUO010000540.1:0-3786 GCA_039196805.1 Planctomycetota bacterium
CCGCGAGATGCCGCCCGGCGCGACTTTGATCGCGCTGGGCAAGTTGGCACCATCACGCGTCATTCGGGACGCGTTCCTCTACGCCGTCTGTTCGATTGGGATTCGATTCGCGAACTCCCCTTCAGCATGCGGCGATCGCTCTTTCGGCGCAGCCCGTTGTCGGCCCTTCTCGGCTGATGACCCAACCGCAGACCATTGATCTGGACGAAGCCCGTTTCATGCAATCCGTTTCCTCACGAAAAGTCGTCGTCACCGGTGTCGGAGTCGTAAGTCCTCTGGCGTGCCAAGTGGATTCGTTCTGGCAGAGCCTGACCGCCGGTGAGTGTGGCATCCATGACCTGACGACCTTGGATACCACGCGATACAAGGTCCACTTCGGCGGTGACATTCCTGACTTCAGTGTCGAGGAATACGTGGCTCCGCGGGACGCCAAGAAACTGGATCGCTTTACCCAGTTTGCGGTGCACGCCGGCAATCAGGCGATCAAAGATTCTCAGATCGACTTCCCGTCTTGCGACCGAACCAAGTGCGGCGTGATTCTGGGATCGGGAATTGGCGGATTGGGCGAGATCGAAATGCAAATCGAACGGATGCTGACCAAGGGACCGGATCGCGTCAGCCCTTTCACCGTGCCCAAGATGATGCTGAACGCTGCTGGTGGGAACATCTCGATTGCCAACGGATTGCAAGGCCCAAACTACGCCGTCGCCACCGCCTGCGCGAGTGCCACCAACGCGATGGGCGACGCGCTAAGAAGTATCCGCATGGGTGAGACAGACATTGTCATTACCGGCGGCACCGAAGCGGCCATTACTCGGATGGGTTTGGCCGCGTTTCAAAACATGAAGGCGCTTTCCACTCGCAACGACGACCCGGCCGCCGCCAGTCGTCCCTTTGACAGTCAGCGTGACGGCTTTGTGTTGGGCGAAGGGGCCGGGGTGCTGGTGTTTGAAGAGTGGAAGCACGCCGTGGATCGCGGCGCCAAAATCTACGCTGAGGTGCTTGGGTACGGCACCACCAGCGATGCCAGTCACATCACTGCTCCCGACCCCGACGGGCGCGGTGCAGCCGCAGCCATGACCGCTGCAATCAGCGATGCGGGGATTCCGGTGCAAGAGGTTGATTACATCAATGCGCACGGGACCAGCACCCCTTTGGGGGACAAAGCCGAAACCATTGCCATCAAGAAGGTCTTTGGCGACTACGCTTACAAGCTGGCGGTCAGCAGTACCAAGGGCGCTCTCGGCCACTCGCTGGGCGCCAGTGGGGGGATCGAAGCCGTGATCCTGGCAAAAACATTGCAGACCGGCACGATCGCGCCGACGATTAACCATCACCATCCTGATCCCGAATGCGATCTGGACTACACGCCCCTGGAAGCCAGGTCGGCCGACGTCAAAGTCGCGATGAGCAACAGTTTCGGCTTCGGCGGCCATAACGCTTGCGTCGTCTTCGGTCAGGCTCCATCTTAGTCGCCGGCACCGTATGTCTCCTTCCCAGCAGTCCGGCCCCGCTGATCAGCCTCGCCCCAAGCCGCTGGAGCGAGAGGAGTACATCGAACAGGCGTATTTGTTTCAGCTGCTTCACGAACGCATCGCCGACCAAATCCCGATGCAAGAGCTTCTGGAGCAGGTGCGTCACGAATTGCTGTCGACGACCAAGCTTCCGCTTGCCATCGACTTCATGTTGACCGATCTGAAGCATCAGGGCCTGATGGGGCCCGCCATGCGTCGCTTGAAGCACTACTTCACACCGATTCAGAGCTATCTGATCGAAGAGTCGGAGAGCGAGACGGGGCGATTCGCAACCGCGACGGCGCTTCAGATCCTGCACGTCGACGCCAAACTTCGCAGCGAATCTGCCAAGCAAACGACGGTCTTCTTCTTTCACTTCGAAACCCTCTGTCGCAATCGGTTGAGTTACGACCGGGCATTGAACGCACTCAGCGGTGATCCGGTTTTTGACGCGTCGTGGGCACGGTGGCTGTCGCACCTGCGTGCTCAGGTGGGGCTGGTTGATTTCGCCGACCTGATGTTTTTGGCCAGCGAGGAGTATCGCGATCAACTGTTGTCCAAGCAGCTGAGCGTCGAAGGCAAAGGACCGTTCTTGTTCGGCGCGAAAGAGGGCAAGATCGCCCTAGCCAATCGCTTGAAAGACCCGTTGTTTCTGTTTGGCGCAATGCAGAGGCACCTGGATTACCCTGCCGTGCCCCGCCCGGTGAAGCCGGATCAAACCCTAGAGTTGTTGCCGCAGCTGGCGCGACGCATGGAGCGGCTGGAGCAACGGATCCAATTGATGGAGCAAGACCAACGTTCCTCGTTGGACATTTCCAAGTTCTACGAGAAGCCCGAGTAGCCGCTGATCAAGAAGAGTGAGCTGACAACGACTTACGGAGTTGAGTGGCGGGAGGAGGATAAAAAAACAAGAGGACAGGAAAATGGGAGTGTATGGGGAGTGGAGGTTGGCGTGGACGCCACTCAAAGAGATCGGGATAAGGAAACTGAGTGAGCTGGATGGAAGCGGGTTCCCGAACCGCGAAGCGGTGGTTTTCGATAGGCTGGGACGCAGTCCCAGTTTGCGAACGAAGCACCCGATCGAACCGCGAAGCGGTGACACATCAGGGCGGAAGGTTTGGTCGTTTGCCGTCCACGACGCCACCCATCGGTGATGAAAACAAACGGGCGGGCCGTTGGCCCTGGTGAGTTTCAGGACGCAAGTTTGCCCAGCCCTTCGGGCTGGGCTAGGCAAGTTGCCGGGCCGTTGGCCCTATCGAACCGCCACAAGCCAACCGCTACACAACGTGCGAAGTGGTGGTGGAGCGACTGATACATTGTGTTCCACAGCGGAGCCATGGAACGAGGAGTCCTTCTGGGTAAACGCTAGCAGCTAACCGCCAACAGCTTCTTTTCCTCCGCCGACCGCCGACCGCTGACCGCTGACCACTACTCCCTACAAAAATTCCGTCGTGAAGCAATGCTTGGGATCGACCTTCAAGGCGTCGGGATCCAAGGCGTTCATTTGGTCGACCAGCTCAGTCCATCGCTCCAGCGTCATTCCTCCGACTTCGTCCGTTGACCCGTCGGGCATCGCGAGCGGCCGCATTCGCTTGGCACCAAACTCAAGCGCCTCCAATGTCATCCCGGCAGTGTTGTCGGCCAGGATCGCTTCATTGGCAGCGGTCGGATCAGCCAGGTAGCGTTGCCAGCCGGTTCGAGTGGCCTGGACAACCTGCCGAACCAGTTCAGGTTGCTCGCGAATCAGCTTGCCGGTTGTGACCAGAACGCTGCTGTAGGGGTTCCACCCGATGTCGCTGAGCATCAACGAGCGTACTTGGACGCCTTCCTGCTGGGCCTGAAGCGGCTCCGCCGAGACGTACGCCTGAATGGCCACTTGAGGATCATTCACCAAGCCGGTGATACCGTTGTAGGGGACCCCTTTGACATCGGTGAGCAGCCCCTTCATCTCCATGAACCGCACGAACGATCGACTCGGATCTCGTTGAAGGGTCAATCCGCCAAGTTGATTGAGGTCGGTGACGCCACTCTCCTCTCTGACCAAGACGCATCGAGGATGATCCTGCATGGCTGCCAAGACCGCCACGATGTCGGACTCTTGCCGCCGGTAGATCACCACGTCATCAGCACCCGCAATCGCAAACTGGCAGCGTCCCATTTCCAACTCCGGAGCGACCGCGGGCGCGCCCCTGCCGGGGGTGATCACGACGGCCAACCCCGCCGCGTTGTAGGTGCCATCGACGGCTGGCGGGGGGATGCCCCCAAGGTCCGC
>JBCCUO010000541.1:0-3784 GCA_039196805.1 Planctomycetota bacterium
CCGTTGACAATCAAGTCGGCTTCACGCACGGGTGGAAGCGTTGGCTGCGATCCGAACAGATCGTTGCCAGTGGCTCCAAAGCTGGGTGTGCCACCGATGCTGCCCGGAGCGATCCCCAGCGGCGTGATCGGTTGTCCCGATCCAAGGCTAGTCGCTGGGGGAGATACGGTTGTGATGCCGGCTGAAGGGGCTCCATACGTGGGAACACCTGAGGGCACCGGAGAGGGCACGCCAGGGGGTGGAGCGAAGTTGGGAGCGGTCGGTGTGGTCGTTCCGAATCCGGGGGTGCCGGAGTTGGGAGGCGGCAACACGCCGGGAGCGGCTTGCGGTAGCGGTGTTGGCACCGTCGTCGGTCCACCTAGCGGGATCTGTCGCGCCGTGTATCGACCGTTGCCCTGGTTGGGAGAGACTGATCCGAGATCTTCTTTGCCCTCCGTGGCCACTGCCGCGTTCGACTCTCCTGCACGCGGAAGGGGGTTTTGAAACGCACTCTGCGTTGAGCCGGGCGTGTACTGGACCTGTCGAATCACGCCTGCATCGGCAGCTTCGCCACGATGGAACGGCGTGACCGGGCTGGGGGCCGTCTCCGCGAGATTCTCGGCGGCGGTATTGCGAGGCAACAGGCCCATCGATTCAGGAAGCGGAGACCGTAGCTGCATGCATCCGGTGCAGATGGCCAGCAACACTGCGCCCACTGATAACGCTGGGATCAGGCCGGCGTCGGTGGGGACATTTCGGCACCATGCTGGTCGGCGGTCCGGGTACGACATACGTTCGCTTGCGTTGGGAGTGTGTGGCCGTGCGGTGGTTATCAACTTGGAATCCTTCATCGCAAGCTCACCTGAGCGGGTCGTCTTTCGGAACGACGGTGATGTCGGGAGGATCCGCGATTGCCGGGTTGACCTCCAGAAGGTTGCTGCCGCTGAGTCGACGGCGAGCGATCTCTAAGTCGCGTCGGTCGATCAGGTCTCCCGGTCGGAGGCTCAGCATGTTCAGAATGGTCTGCTCTTTCATCAGGTGCGGATCACCCTCGATGTTGACCTTGATCTCGCCGATCTTCCAACGGTCGCCCTCGTCAATCTTGTAGACCAGATCGACGATATTGGCTTCGTCCCGCATCACGGTTTGCGGTTCAATCTCCGCGTAGATGAATCCGAGTTCGCCATAGCCGTAGGTCATCTCGCCAACGTCGCGGCGGAGTTTGGTTCCGTTGAAGGGCTGACCCGCCTGCAGTTCCAAGCGTTGCATCAGCGTGTCGGTCTCGACGTACCGGTTGCCGATGATTCGCACCTCATTGATCGTGAACTGCGGTCCTTCGTTGACGACAAAGGTGACGGTCATCCATTTGCCGCTGCGGTCGTATTCGATGCGGCGACCGACAGTCGCGGTCAGGTAGCCCAGGTTGTGATAGTAGGCGGCGAGTGCGTCGACATCAGCGTTGATTTTGTCGATGCTTGCGACGTTCCCCAAGTAATGAACCACACCCAGTGGCGATCCGCGACTGCTAATGATCTTCTTCAGCCGCGCTTCGCTAACGACCGTGCTACCCTCGACATGGATCGCTTCGATTCGTTCCAGCGGGCCCTCGTTAATGCGAAAGACGACCGCAAAGGGATCCTCTTGCCCGCCATCAACGTCGACCTTCTTGGCTCCCACCTCGGTCTTGATCGAGACCTGGTTGAAACCCTCTTCGCGGTAGTAGTCGATTAAACGCCGACGTGCATTCTCAATCGCAAACTCGCTGATTGGATCACCCGGGCCGATCCCAGCACGACCCTGCAACTCGGTGCGGTTCATGTGCTGAGCGCCATGAAAATAGAGCTCACTGACGATCGGTCGCTCGCGGACGATGAATGTCACAAACATTCCCTTCTCACTCGGGATGGCTTCGTAGGTGACATTGTCAAACTTCCGCAGGTCCGTCAGTCGGCGAATGTCGGCGAACACCGTCTCGACATCGTAGAAGCGACCTGATTTGGTCTTCAGCTGTTGCATGATCGTATGGGTTTCAACGCTTCGGTTACCCTTCACGCGAACACCGGCCACGATCGCATCCCCCGATTCTCGATTGACCGCGAAACCGCGGTCTTGGTGAATCACGTCGCGAAATTTTGGCTTGTCAGGTGTGCCTTGAGGCTGCGGACCGCCGCCAGGTTGTCCACCGCCACCCATGCCAGGGCTTCCAAACTGGGCCGCTGCGGGTACGCAGATGACTGCCAGAAGAGTTGTGGCCAGCAGACGCCTCGGCAGCGCATCGTTCACGCCGGCAAGGAGCGTTCTGATGACCGATCGACTGGCAGCAATTGGCGTCGCTTGCGGCGGGTTTCGTACCCCGAATGGCATCCTGAATCCCTTTGGCTGGGAGGTCCTTCTCCATGATTGGACGATCCCGAGGAACCGCCCATTGCGGGTAGGTACCAACGCCAACCACCGACCAGCAAGCCGAATTCAGAAAAACGGGGCGATTCGTAGGCCGTCACGCTCGAATGCGAGCGTGCAATGAAGAATGACTCAGTCGGAGATCACAGCCGTCAACAGAGCTTCGGCCGATTGACTGGAATCACCCATCGTTTTGACGATGACCGAGACCTTTTGGCGGCCAACGGCGTCGATGGGCGTGAATTGTGCGTTGACGATGTGCAGCGTTTTGGCTTCCTTGGTCGGTTCGAACGACACGTCCCAACCTTCACATCCGATCGATTCGATCGTGAACGGCTGTTTTCCGCGAACAACCAATCGTTTGGTCATGGTCTGTCCAGGCTTCAGATCGCCCAACGCGATGGATTGAGGCGAGATCGTCAGTGCACTCTCGATCCGCCCGGAGATCCGCAGCGGAACGCGAGGCATTGAGCGGTCGTTGGTGGTCACCACCAATTCGTCTTGGAAGAAACCTGCCGGAGCGCTGGGATCGAGCGTCACCTGAATGCTGTAATTCACGCGTCCGCCGCCCCGAGTTGTTTCGATGGCGGTTCCTTTAATCCAGGGCTGGTTGGCTTGCACGCCCAGGATCTTCCAGGTGCTTCGTCCGGCGTAGTAGACGGTCGCTGTCTTCTCGTTGAATTGGCCTTGGTCGACCGAGCCAAACTCGATCGCACCCGGGTGGAAGACCATGTCGCTGCGAATGTATCCGTCCACTCGTAAGCGAACTTCCGCGTAGTACGGCTTGTCGATCACGACGGTCAGCGTGGCGCCCTTTTTGCCGCGAAACGTTGGCGTATTGAATCGGGCCAACAACGATCCTTCGCCTCCAGGCTGGATCGTCGGTGTTTCCACGATCGGCGTTGTGCAGCCGCAGCTGGCGCGAACCGTCCGGATATGCATCGGCTGGTTCAGCGGATTTCGAATTGGGAATCGGAACTCTGTCTTTGACGAGACAGCCACGGTCCCAAAGTTATGCGTCTTCACCGGGAAAGCTTGGTCTGCCCAATTGGCCGATGCGGTCCCCCCGCTAAGGAGCGTGGCAAGTCCGACGGCGATGCTGGCAGCAAACGGCGCGATGGTGACTGAGCGCATGGTGATTCCCCCCCGAGGGATTCAATGATGTCAAAAGGCGTTGATAGGTGGGAGGCACGGGGCGGATGAGACAACGTTCAGGTGTCAAACACCGTGCCTACCGATGAAAACGCGATTCAACGATGGGCAAGACACCTCGTCTCGCAGGCCGTAAGGGAGATGAAGATCTCCGCTGCAGAGGGGAGGTGATTCCGCGTGCGTGTACTGTGTAACAGTAACGCTCAGAATCACTTGGGCAAGCCGGAGCAAAGGCGAAACCAGGCCAATCGGA
>JBCCUO010000542.1:0-3766 GCA_039196805.1 Planctomycetota bacterium
CGAACGGCAGCAGAATAAGTTGTTGGAAGCTCGACCGGAAATCGACGCCTTGGTCGGTGTCTTTGGCCGCAACGACATTGTCTCGGTCGTCGACAACCTGCAATCTGGGTTGGATGAACAACGGACGTTGTTTCGCCCGGCCGCCATCAAGCCCCTTAGCGATGGCACTCGCGCCGCCGTCACGCCACGTCACTTTGCCTACCTGAAAATCAGTGAGGGATGTGACCGTCTCTGTACATTCTGCGCGATCCCAAAGATGCGTGGCAAGCACTACAGCAAGCCGATGGAACAGGTCATTGCTGAGGCGACCCAACTGGGCGAGAGCGGCGTTCGTGAGATCGTCGTGGTTGCTCAGGACACGACCTATTACGGCAAGGACCTGTACGGCGAACCACGGCTGACTGAGTTGCTGACTGAGTTAGATCGGATCGACACTGTCGACTGGATTCGCTTGATGTACTTCTATCCGATGTACATCGACGATCGGTTGATTGACACGATCGCGGCGGCGGAGCGAGTTATCCCCTACATCGACATGCCTCTGCAGCACGCCAGCGACACGATGCTAAAACGGATGGCCCGCAAGACAACGCGCGGCAGTCAGGAAGCAATCCTGCAGAGATTACGTGAGCGGATTCCCAACTTGGTCATGCGCACGACGATGATCACCGGATTCCCCGGTGAAACCGATGACGACTTTGCCGAACTGATGGACTTCGCGGCCGAACAACGCTTTGAGCACCTGGGCGTGTTCACGTATTCGGTCGAAGAAGGCACTCCGGCAGCACGCTTGCCGGATCGGGTCCCGGCCCAGGTCGCACAGGATCGGCATGACCAACTGATGGGACTTCAGCAAGAGATCGCCTTCCAGTGGAACGAGTCGCGTGTGGGGACCCAGGCGGATGTCTTGATCGACAGTCAACTTCCTGAGCAGCCGGAGATCTGGATCGGCCGATCGGCTGGCGAAGCTCCTGATATTGACGGTGTCGTCTTGGTTTCAGACGTGGATCCTGACGCACCCTTGGAAGCAGGTCAGATTCGCTCGTGCGAGATCATCGCTCCTAACGGCTACGACCTGATCGCTGCACCGCTTTAGCACCTTGGCGGTACCCTGATGTGGGATCGTGAATCTTGCTAACTTCCGGCAAGTTCTTGGACGGACGGGCTCTATGGACCGGGACCGGCACGATGTCGGCCCTTTCCAGTCGCCTTTCGTCGAACCGATCTGAACCGCCATGACTGCCATCACCAGCACTCGGACCATGTCGTCACCGTCCGTCTACAATGTCCCCAACGCTCTGACTTCGATTCGCTTACTGCTGGCGATTGCGGTCCTAGCACTGGTTCCTCTGGGTCAATACGTCCCGGCGCTGGTCATCTTCTTGATCGCCGTCTCGACCGACTGGATGGATGGCTATTGGGCGCGAAAGTACGGCCAGGTCACCAAGCTGGGTCGAATCTTTGATCCCTTTGTGGACAAGATCATCATTTGCGGAACATTCATTGCCTTGGTCGGGGTGGACAACACGAACGTCCAGTCTTGGATGGCCACTTTGGTGGTTGGCCGAGAGCTGCTTGTGACCAGCCTACGAGGAATGGTCGAAGGTGCAGGCGGTGACTTTTCGGCAACGCAGTTGGGGAAATGGAAGATGGTTTTACAGTGCGCGGCGGTCGTCGCCACGTTTTTGTTGCTGATTCAATCGCCGGCCCCAAGCTGGCTTTCGGTCACCGCCGACTGCCTGCTCTGGGGAGCGATCGCGCTGACCGTCTATTCGGGATACGACTACGTACGCGCGTCGATTCGCATCCTGGGGCAGACGTCGACTAAATCAGCATCGTGAGTGCAAACTGGATCGAGCCGCTATCGGTTGCCGTCGCGCTGGGTGTCTTGATCACCAGCGTGGCCGCTTGGGCCCGCATCGGTTGGAAACGCGTTCAAAAGGTTCAGACGGGACCACTGGTACCCTATCAGTCGCCAACGACGCAGCCGAGACGCGCTCCGTTTTGGCAGTTCAGCGACCTGGTGGTGTTTGTCGGATTGCTGTTCGTCAGTAGCGGGCTAATGCAGTCGTACGTGGTACCAGTGATTGCGCCGGATTTGATGGAGTCCGCGGGCTCGGCAAGCGATGAGCCGCAAAGCATTGAATCAGCCGACAGCGAATCTACAAGCAACCAATCGGAGGGTGAAATCGTTCCTGCCCCGGTGGACGCTGAGCCAGCATCGGATGCAGAGGTGCCCGCCCTGACCGGTCCTCAAATGGCCGTTCGTCTGGCCACGCACTCGCTGGCGATGGCGGCTGCGACACTGATCAGCGTGCTGTCGCTGGTGTTTCGCAACCGCAACGCGATCGCGGAATTGGGGCTGGTACCCTCTTGGAGCGACGTCCGCATGGCTGGCCAAGCCGCCATACTGCTGATTCCTCCCTGCATGCTGCTGATGTCCCTGGTTTCCTTGCTGATGCCCTACCAGCACGCGGTAATCGACACGCTGGAGGCGTCCCCGCAACTGTGGATCCTGGCACTGATGTGCGTAACCACCGTCGTCGTCACCCCGGTTGTGGAAGAGTATGCGGTGCGTGGACTGATGCAAGGCTCGCTGCAGACGATTCTCGACCCTCCAGAGTCGCTGGAGACCCAAGTGGGGGACGAGTCGTCGGCCGGACCGAGTCGATCTGGCTGGACGCCTCGTCATTGGCTGCCCAATTACATCACCAGTGGCGTGTTCGCACTGCTACACGCCAACCAAGGACTGGCACCGATTCCGCTGTTCGTCTTGTCGGTTGGATTGGGCTATCTCTATCGACAGACCGGAAAGCTGATGATCCCGGTCTTGGTTCACGCCACGCTCAACGGGACAACGATGCTGCTGCTGACACTGCAACTTTATATTTCCGCGAGCAGTCCGTAGCCCTGGCGCGAGCGAAGGACTGCGGCCGCGAACGAATCACAGATCGTCTTTGCGCACGAACCAAAACCAAGCTAGCCCGCTAGCGGTTAGCAAGACGGCAATCACGACGATTGGGAAGACAATCTCGAACATTGGGTCACTCTCAGACTCGTCGTCCACGTCGGGACTTGGGACCACTCATCTCATTCTACCGAGAAGGCGACAAGACTTGCAGGCGACGCGTCAGAACAGCGCTGGTTGTCCATCGAGGTCATCCAGAATATCGGACGCGAAAGCCTCGTCGACACGGATTGAAGATGGGGCGCGTCCCAAAGTCAGGGCGTGACCCGCTTGGGACTCACCTTCTGCGGTGCTGAGTCGGGCCGCCTGCCGAGTCAACTCGTTGATCACCTGCAACGCATCGAGTGGAGATAGAACGTAGTCGCCGGTCACATCCAGAAATCGACCGTCTCGAGCGAACAGACTGGGGCTAAGTGAGACGTCGCTTCCCTGACGCGTCAATTCGTTGATCACCACCAGCGCGTCCAGCGGCGAGACACCATCCACGCCGTTGGTGTCGAAGCGGTCGGCGGGGTTTTGGAAGTACGGTTTCTCATCGTCATAAATGGTAAGCATTGCACTGGCTCGGGCATAACCGGTCGCCTCTGCCGATACTGTCACGTCGATCGGATCTTCCAAGACATCGTCATTCAGGACGGGCAACGCGACAACAACACGACTGGCGTCAGTCGCGAAATCGATTTGCTCCGGCCAATCCAGCTGGTCCGAGTTCAATTGCAGTGTTACTTCCAGAGCCGGAAGATCGTCGGTGTTACTTCTAATCACGGTGACTTCGATCGATGTATCCAGACCTTCCAC
>JBCCUO010000543.1:0-3756 GCA_039196805.1 Planctomycetota bacterium
CCGCTGACCGCTGACCGCTGACCGCTGACCGCTTCTTCCCTCCCGTTAACCGCTGACCGTTGATGTCCGCTCAAGAAGAGACGCTTCGCCAATACCATCAATTGATGCAACTCAACGCGGTCGCTCAGCTATTTCGAACCGTTCGCCAGACAGGGATTCTGGATCTCCTGGACCAACGTCAGCATACCGCTCAGCAGCTTGCCGATGCATTGTCTTTGGACAGAGACCTGTTGCAGTTGGTCTTGGACGCCGTGACGGCGGCGGGGATCGTGCAGCGCTATGGCGACGACTATGCGATCTCACCGGCGGCCCAGTTGTTGTGTCAGCATGACGCGGACCTGGGCGACCGCAGCTGGGATCGCACTCGGGAGTGTTTGACCGGAAAAGGAACTCCGGAGCCTGAGCGATTGAAGGCGTACTTCTACGCCCAGGCGGCCACTCAATGGACGCACACGGCGTCCGCGATGCAGGCTGCCGAGATGTTGGACATCGGAGGTGACACGATGTCAGGACTGCGGATCTTGGATCTCGGCAGCGGATCAGCGGTATGGAGTTGCGCCATGGCATTTCGGGACAAATCCGCTCGCGTGACTGCGGTGGACGAACCCGCTGCGCTGGCTGCGTCCTGCAACACCGTGGATTCCATCGGGATAGGAGATCGTTTCGAGTGGATCGAGGCGGATCCGCAAGACGTCGAATTGCCGGCGGACACGTTTGATTTGGCTCTCCTGCCTCAGCGAATTGGAGCCCTGACGATCGAGGCGGGGGATCAGTTGATCGGTAAGGCCGCTGAGACGCTCAAGCCGGGCGGACAGTTGGCCGTCTTGGATCTCTTTTCGATTCCCTCCCAGGATGGCTCGGGGCCACGGCTTTCTGAGGCGATCACCGCACTCCGGCTTCACATCGATAGTGGTTGCGGAAGCGTGACGACTTTGGAAGCGATCCAGCAACGGTTGCAGTCTGCCGGGTTTTCGGCGGTCCAGTTCAGTTTCCTGGCGGCCAGCCACACGAACATGGGCATGGCGGTGGGCACCAAGTGACTTTTCGCGTTGTGGCTTGACGAATCGGGTGGCCGGTTCCTATTCTACGCGGCTCGAATTCAGCGACTATGCTTCGCCCACCACCCATAATTACGCTCCGGACGAACGGTCATGGCCGTCCCAAAACGCAAACATTCCAACAGCCGTTCCGGCAAACGACGCTCTCACGACCACGTCAAGAAACGTCAGATCAGTTATTGCCCGCAGTGCAGCGCCGCCGTGCCCACGCACACGATCTGCCCCAAATGTGGCTATTACATGGGCCGCACGGTCGTCGAACAGGACGACTCCTGATTTTGTTTTGGTGATCGCGGTGCCGACGTCCGCCGACATCGGCATTCTCGGTTGTGTGAGTCGTCCGTTTGGCTCCCTTCTTGGCTCTCCGCGGTCCCTTGCGACTTCCCGCAGCAGTCCTCTTGGCGTCGCCACCTTCGGTAGACGTGGATTGCCCCTCTTAGCAAAGCAGTTGCGTGGCTCTTGATGTCGATTCGGTCGGAATCTTGTTCCCCGGCCAAGGTGCTCAGGCGATCGGCATGGGTCGATGGCTGTACGAAACGCATCCCACCGCCAAGTCATTGATGGACCGCGCGGGCGAGCTGCTGGGCTATGACTTGGTCAGTGTCTGCCTGGAAGGCCCCACCGACAAGCTCAACGCAACCGAATACAGCCAGCCCGCGCTGTTCACTGTCGGCATGTCGGCCGCCGAGGTGCTGCGGGAATCGCAGCCCGAGACCGTGGCGAAGATCACGCAAGCAGCCGGGCTGAGCCTGGGTGAATACACCGCCGTTTGTTTTGCGGGCGGACTGGAATTCGATGATGCATTAAAGCTGGTGCAGCGACGTGGGCAGGCGATGCAGGCAGCCGCCGACGCGGTCGAAAGCGGCATGGCCAGTGTGTTGGGGATGTCACTGGAACAACTCGAATCGTTATGCCAAGAGGTTCGCCAGGACGATGAAGTCCTGCAGCCCGCCAATCTGCTTTGCCCAGGCAATATCGCGGTCTCCGGCCACCTGTCCGCTATCGATCGATTGGAACCCGCCGCTCTGGAAGCGGGGGCGATGAAGGTCGTACGCCTTGCCGTTGCTGGCGCTTTTCACACAAGTTTGATGCAGCCCGCTGTCGACGCCTTGACGGCGGCGTTGGCCGAGATGCCGATCCAGGACACGCGGATTCCCGTGTACAGCAACGTGGATGCGTCGCCTCATCAGTCGGCGAACGAAGTCCGAGACCTGCTGAGTCGCCAAGTCGTATCTCCGGTGCAATGGCAGTCGTCCATAGAAGCGATGATCAAAGACGGCGTCGCTGGCTTTTTGGAGACCGGCACTGGCCGCGTCTTGCGAGGCACGTTGAAACGCATCCAACGCAAATTCCCGGCCGACGGATTTGGTGACGGCTAAGCCTGATTCCCAGACGACGCCAAACGCGTAACCCATTCTCTTCAAAAGCTTCCGAATCAAGAGCCGCAGCATGGATTTGTCATTGAAAGTCGACCTCACGGGTCAAGTCGCCATCGTGACCGGTGCGTCGCAAGGACTTGGCAAAGCGGTCGCCGTCGCGCTTGGACAAAACGGAGCCATGGTGGCGTGCCTGGCTCGAAACGAAGAGAAGCTGGCCGCAACGGTGGCAGAGATTGAAGCGGCTGGCGGCAAGGGCCAGGCCGTGCCTTGTGACGTGACCGATCGTCAGGCTGCGGCTGATACGATCAAGGGCATTCACAAGGAACACGGTCGACTGGACATCTTGGTCAATAACGCGGGCATCACGCGAGACAAGCTGATGCGCGGCATGTCGGATGAAGAGTGGGACGATGTGATCGCCACCAATTTGACCAGCTGCTTTGTCTGCTGCCGAGCGGCTGCGGGCATCATGCGTCGATCCAAGTACGGCCGAATCATCAACATGGCAAGCATTTCGGGTCTGATCGGCAACCCCGGACAAGCCAACTATTCGGCCAGCAAGGCGGGAATGATTGGCATGACGCGGACGATGAGCAAAGAACTGGTCAGCCGTGGCGTGACCGTCAACGCAATCGCCCCAGGCTTCATTGCCAGCGAGATGACGGCCGAGTTGGGCGACGTGGTGATGGAAGAAGTCACCAAGCGAATTCCCGCCAAACGTGTTGGGCAACCCGAGGATGTCGCGGCGGCAGCCCTGTTCTTGGCCAGCAAGGATGCGGGATACATTTCGGGCCAAACGATCGTCGTTGACGGCGGAATGGTTGGTTGACCACCAAAACAGCACGGATTGGAGGACCGATCCAGAGTGCCAGCCCGACGGTGCGATCTCTGATGGTTGCCAGAACACCGACGCTGTATTGACGCCTTTTACTTGTTTGACCTATCTTTTCCGCGAAATCAGCGTGTGACGCGGGCTCTTACCCCGCGCAGACCGTTGTGGGAATTGCGACCGCCCCGGCTCCCCCGCCGGCCAGATTTCGACCCCACTTTCCTGAACCTCCAAACCCATTGCCGAGATTGCTGGGAGCATTGCCCATGGCATCCATTGAAGAACGCGTTACCGATATCGTCGCCGAACAGCTTGGCGTCGACAAAGAAAAAATCACCCGTGAAACCTCCTTCGTGAACGATCTGGGTGCGGACTCGCTCGACACCGTCGAACTGGTGATGGAGTTGGAAGAAGAGTTTGACATCAGCATCCCCGACGAGGCGGCTGAGAAGATCCAGAAGGTCGGTGAAGCCATCGACTTCATCGAAAA
>JBCCUO010000544.1:0-3751 GCA_039196805.1 Planctomycetota bacterium
CGATGTCGTGCCTCAGACCAGCGGCGATACTTCAGGTGCAATGACTGCACCTAAGCTTGATGCGCGCTTGCCGCGGTGGCCGATCGTGACCGTTGGCCTATCTCTGGCGATCATGCTGGGTTGTGCGATCTGGGTGACCGTGCTGAGTGATTCGTTTCAATATGGCAGTGACCAGATGTCCCGCCCGCTTCCCCTGCTGGGCATTCTAGCCGGGGTCGCATTCGTCGCTCACTTGGTCGCGCTTTGGGCCGGCCTGCGGCTGCCCCGCTGCGTCCGCTGGACGACATTGTGGTTTGTGGCGGCTCTCGTTCTCCGTGGAGTGCTTTGGTTTTCGCACCCGATTCAAGAGGTTGACCTGTATCGCTATCTCTGGGACGGGGCTGTGGTGACGCAGGGCATCAGCCCCTATCGATACAGTCCCGACTCGGTACTTAGTCTGCCCGCAACCAACAGCGAAGCCGAACCAATCAAAAGGTTGCTCGATCGCCCCGGACTGGCCCAAGTGCATGCACGCGTCCACTTCCCCGAGTTGACGACCGTCTATCCGCCGGTCAGTCAGGCGGTCTTTGCGATCACCGCCTGGTGCGTTCCCAGCGACGCGGACGTGCTAACACACGTACGGGCGATGAAGGCAGTCATCCTGTTGTTCGACATCGCCGTCCTGTGGTTCTTGACGCATTGGCTCGTCCGTGCCGGTCTTCATCCGGCCTGGTCGATCGCCTACGGCTGGTGCCCGCTGGTGTTGAAGGAATACGCCAACAGCGGTCACCTCGACTCGATCGCGGTCTTTTTCGTCGTCGTCGGCCTGGCGATGCTTAGTCCCCGGCAATGGATCGGCGGCGACGCGGTGCCAATCGTGTCGCGACCAAGACTGATCGGAAGTGCCGTTGCCGTGGGATTCGGAGTCGGCGCCAAGTTGTTCCCGATCGTCCTGTTCCCACTTATCTGTGTTCTGGTGACACGGCGAAACGGGATTCGTGGCGTGGTCATCTGGTCGGCAGTGGCCCTGCTGACAACGACGATCACCCTGTTTCCCATGACCTTCAGCCAACCAGCATCCATCGAAACCGAAGACGCGACTGACGCTCCGCTGCCAGCGTCAGGGTTAAAGGTCTTCTTGTCACGATGGGAGATGAACGACTTGCTTTTCATGGTCGTTCAAGAGAACTTGCGACCGGAAGGATCGATTCCCGGCCAACCGTCACTCTGGTTCGCGGTCACCTCCGACGACTGGCGGACGAGGTTTGTCGATGGTGTCGCCCGGACTTTATCGATCCAACGCGATCGCGTTCCCTTTGCATTCACCCGTGCGGCGACCACGTTGGGCTTCCTGGCGTGGGTCAGCTGGCTCGGCTACCGAGTCTGGCGAGAGCCAAACGAGTTCGCTCAGGCCAGCTTCTTGACACTCGCTTGGTTCTGGCTGCTATCCCCAACTCAAAATCCCTGGTACTGGACCTGGGCATTGCCACTGATCCCGTTCGCAAGAAACCGAACGTGGTTGCTGGTATCTGGATGCGCACTGGTCTATTACGCTCGATTTTGGTTCGAGTACCATCACCCTCAGATGCAATGGATGGGATCTAACTACGAAGGAGTCGCCGCATTTGACTTTCTGGTGGTTTGGATCGAATTCGCCCCGATACTCTTACTGTTGGCAATCGGTCCCATCGTCTCACGACTGACTGCCGACGGCGTACGCTAGCGCAATCGTTAGCTCGATTTCCCTACGGCAGGTAGCCTCTGCCGTTTTCACGTTGTGTCAGCATCCTTGCGTACTCCCTCATCCGATGGTCCATCGCGTCACGTAGAAGATCATCACCAAAACGGCATTCATATGAGCTGGAAATCCATTCGATGCTTCGTGCCACGTCAGCTTGTTCAGAGCTTGAAGCCACGCAACGGAGGGTTGAGCTGAGTAACGGTGACTCGATTCGGTGGCAGGTCACATCAGCGAATGCTGCCAACTCAAGCAACTGAACTGTACGCTGACCATTCAACGGAATGGGCGTTGATTCGGCCAGCAGGCGTTCAATCAAGACCATCTGTTTTGGCTTGGGAATCGGTGGAATGCTAAATCGTACGTCGGGAAACACCAACGACTCTTCGGTTGTTTCCCGCGACTCACGCTCTCGCAAATCCTCAAGCGCACGCCGGACGAATGGCGATCCCGTCGCCGCCATACTTTCGGCGTGCACCGACCAGTTGGGATTCCCCAAATTGTAAATCATCGCAAAGTGATCCAGCGTCGACGTGGGAGCGTCGCGAAGCACTGCGAACTCCGGCTCCAGAGCAGATTGATCATCTGCCGCCGGATCGACCATTCTGTCATGGCAGCCTACGGCGGCGATGCACGAAGACACGACCACCAAATAGGCGAGCCAAGGTTTTCCTGGGTGCTTGAGCAAACACATTGATCTACCACGAGCCACGCAACTACCTTGTGCCGCTGCCCCCGGGCGCGGCCATGGATGTCGCGTACTTTTTCGGGTTCGCTTTGAACATTCGCAATTGCTCCTCACCAGGGAACTGGTAACGCATGCCTTGGTAACTGGTCATGAATTTGGGGCTGCCCATCACGTCCTGCTTCATTTCCACTTTGCACACAGCACACTTGCCGCCCAG
This sequence comes from Planctomycetota bacterium, assembly GCA_039196805.1. GTDB lineage: Bacteria > Planctomycetota > Planctomycetia > Pirellulales > Pirellulaceae > JBCCUO01. The sequence continues at coordinate 2,623 of JBCCUO010000544.1, forward strand.
CGCCAGGTCCGCAGCCGAGTACTTGCCCGGATCGTCTAGGAATTTCTGCTTGATCTCTTGATTGGGAAACAGAAACAAACGGTCTTGATGCAGCGCCGCGAATCGTAGCGAACCTGGAACTCGCTTGTTCATGTCAGTCAGACAGACGGCACAGTCGCCACCTAGAGCGGGCGTGTACTTCTTGGGATCCGCCAAGAACATTCTCTTTTGGTCCTCGCTTGGAAAGAGATACGTCTTCCCATCGTGCGACGCGCTATGGCTGCGATCTCCCTTGACCCACTTCTTCATTTCCACCACGCACACCGGGCAATAACCTTGTAGCGCGGTCGGCTGAGTCGTCGTGGGCACACTCGGAACCACACGTGCCGCAGACGCTCGACTCGGTTGCGGCGATGGAGCATAGGACCGAGTCCCCGACTGAGCCGAGGCGGAGGGGACGTTCACCCATGCCAAACCGAGGGCGGTCAGAACAGAAAGGGATCGCAGGCTTGGCATCATCGACGGCATGGGGGACTCCGGTGAGGGTTAGAGGTGGCGGATCAGTCGTCAACATTCAGCCTTGGGGGCTGTGCGCGACATCGTGAGAATCGCTAACGCATCGCTGCGTCCGCCACGGCCCGACGGTGAGACGCCCGTCCTGACACTGTCATCGATTCAAGCCGCGGATTCCCCGACAACTCAGGACGCGCCGAGTACACTCGACCTCCCCCACGACTGGCACACAGTCAATCTGGATCGATCCGAGCGGATTTCCGGGGGTTTGTCTGGACGCGAGAACAGGGAACCGCCTTCCCGTCATTGACAATGTTTCGCCAGATTTACACGCTCTGTGGGACTTTCCCACGCAAGGCCCCGTAGTCCGATCAAAACGCATGTCCGATCAAAACGCACGCATCGTCTACACCCACACCGACGAAGCCCCCGCACTGGCGACCTTCTCGTGGCTCCCCATCGTCCAGGCATTCGCGGCAACGGCTGGCATCCAGATCGAGACCAAAGACATCTCGTTAGCGGGACGGATTTTGGCCGCTTTTCCTGAAGTCGCTCCTGAAGGCGTCCAATTCGCCGACGCCCTGGCAGAGTTGGGCGTGATGGCCAAACAGCCCGATGCCAACATCATCAAGCTGCC
>JBCCUO010000545.1:0-3743 GCA_039196805.1 Planctomycetota bacterium
ACTGTCGCTGCGTGTCAGAACGCCGGAAGCGGACACGATGGGCTGCGGAACCACGGCGATCACTTTTCCGCCGATCTCAACGTCAAACTCAAGCGTCTGGACCATATCGCCCAGCGCCGTCCCAAACGCTTCGCCATCGGTGTCCAACAACGCGTCGGTGATCTCGATGCGGTAGCGGTCGTCGTCCAACGTGTTGTTAAACCGCATGACGACGCTGCGATCGCTGTCGCCAAGTCCCAAAAAGCCAGGAACGATCTGCGTCTCGTCGTCGACAAACTCGTCGTCATCGCCCGCCGCAAACAAGCGAATATTGTCCAAGGTGCTCGAGTCGATCGACTCGGTGAAACGAAATGTCAATTCACGTGGCGCCGACGTCAGTTCGTTGTCACCAAATTGATTCAAGATATCCCCGGCATTGGGGTTCACCGAAATCAATCGGGGGCCGATGCCGACCGCCAGCAACTCGCGTCGTTCCAGGGTCTCATGGGACAGCTGACGCTGGGCGTCGCGACCAAGTTTGGATCGGTCCCGTCGGGTGCGAGAGCGTTGAGATTGAGACCGAGAGAACTTGCGCTTCGTCATTATGCAACCGAATGGGTGATAAGAACCAATGGGGTCCGGTCACCACGGAACTCGGTGCAGACTGGGGGCGTCCGATGAGTAGGAATGCTGGACGCTAGTCTGTTGCCAGGACGAAAACCGCCTGAATTGCAGCCCCGAGCCGCCGTGACGTTGTGAATCAAGCCATGCAAAAAGGATTAGGACGGGCCGACCGTATGGAACTGGCCGGGAACATCACCCTGGAATCAGCGACGATCGTGCGTCCAAGGTGATTTGATGAGCCCACCATCGTACGAGAAGGGCGTCAGAAGTGGTACAAAAAACAACGCCGAAGCAAACGATTTTTTCGTTTTAACCGTTACGAACGCCACAGAAAACGGTCGCAAAACGTCCGCCGAACCAGAATGGAGATTGACATCTCGGGCGGCTTGTATCCGAGGCTAGTCAGGCCACGACCGACTGCAAGCGCCCAATGGCGGTGACCGGCCATTTTTGTCCGCTGCCCCGTGCCGGCAGATCATGGAACGAGCTGGTGTTGGACTGGGCTGGCGATCGACCTGGCTAGCGACAAATCTGTGAATGTTCGGTCAACCACCCGCGAACACCGTCTGGTTGCTAGACCAGACCCAGATCAACGCGTCGCCCCTGGCCAAGCCACCCGATCAAGTCCGCATCGTCCGATTCGCGTTCCTCCATCACCCGCTGGATCGCCTCATCCACACTGCCCGGATCCGCGGTTGGCGGTGGGCCGTTGGGGGAAGCCACCAGCCTCTTAACAGAATCGATCGGATCGGCAGCCTGAGTCACCACGACTTCCCGATCCTCTGGAGACTCCTGTTCCAGATCCAGAGGCGTCGCCACCGCGACCTGAGTCGCACTTGCCGCGACCGATCCTCGAGTGGTGGCGACTGACGTCGGAGCGACGCTGGCATTGACCGGCGTCGTAACCCCCGCTGCAGCGTAGGCCACTGACGTGGCTGCATTGATCAGACCAATCGCATCGGAGCCGGAGGCATTGCCGACCGTTCCTGAAGTCAGCAGGTCCCGAAGTTGGGGACTGGTCAAATCAGGGTTCGCAGACAATGCCAACGCGGCAACTCCGGCCACATGGGGCGCCGCCATACTAGTGCCCGACAGCGTTGCATACTGCCCGCCCACGTAGGTGCTATAGACACCCGCCCCAGGTGCATCGACCTGCACCGCACCGCTGGCTCCAACGTCATTGCTGAAACTGGCAATTCGATCGGATGAGGTCGACGCGCCGACCGAGATGACGTTGCTATCGCTGCTGCTAAAGCGTGCGGGGTAGGCGGGCGCGGCGGCCGACTCATTGCCGGCTGCCGCAACGATCAGCGACCCGACCGACTTGGCATACTCGATCGCCGACTCAATGGCTTGGCTGTACCCACCACCTAGACTGAGGTTAATGATGTCGGCGCCAAGGTCGGCGGCGTAGCGAATCCCTGCTGCAACATCCAGCGTGCTGCCAGACCCGTCAGCTCCCAGCACCCGAACAGGCAGAATCGTGGCCTCGGGCGCCACGCCGGTCGCACCGAATCCGTTATTGGCAGCAGCGATCGTGCCGGCAACGTGCGTCCCATGGCCACTCACATCATCCGCGTGTGGATCATCGTCGGCAAAGTCGTATCCATTCACGTCGTCGATGTACCCGTTTCCGTCATCGTCGATCCCGTTCCCCGCAATCTCGCCGGGGTTAACGTAAAGGCTGTGCACCAAATCTGGATGGTCCAGGTCGACTCCCGTGTCGACCACCGCCACCGTGACTCCGGCTCCGGTGTAACCGGCTGACCATGACTCGGGAGCACCGACAGCATTAACGTTCCACTCGCGTGACCCGCCAAAGTAGGCGACGTCGGCCAGCGGCTGTGGCGTGGCCAGGACCGGCTCTTCCGGCGCGGACACTTGGGGATCCGGTGCTGGCGTCGGCACAGGCACCGGGATGTCCGGCATTGCATCAGCGTCGTCCAGATCGGCCGTGAGGGTCAACTGATAGCGGTTGGACCAAAATGAGCGGGCGACGACGGTCAGGTAGTAATCACCGCTACGAAGCCGGCCTGCCAGAACTTCGGAGTTCCGCCCCCCCTCCGTCGAGCTCGCAATCAGATTGCCTTGGCTATCCGAAAGATAGAGATCCGCATCGCGTCGCAGCCCCGACAACTCCAATCGAACGGTGGCATCACGCTCGACTGAAAAGCGAATCGTGTCGGCGGAGTCATACCACCCCAACGTCCCAGCGAGTCTCCGCGTCCCGTCGATGCTGCCGATGTCTGCGGCGGTGGCGGGTGTCGATCCGGCGTCCATCGCCGAAACCTGCCCGGGAACGGCCGCTCCAACCACGATCGTCGGGTCATCGCAACCGGAAAGGTCTCCGGCAAGCAACCGGCGGCCTTCCAATGACTCGATGCAGGGTCGACGGGGCATAAGAAATCAACGGTTGAGGAGACGGGCCTGGCAAGTGCATTCTTCGAACTTGGTCGCCGATCGGCAAGGTTGAAGTCCCCATGCGCCCGTCGAGCCAACATCAAAGCAACCGGAAGCAGGTAGGACACACGCGACGTCGCTCCTGTCTCTGCCTCTTCGCGGCTTTGCGTGAGACCCACGACACCCCCTAGCGGAGGCTTTCCCGGTATCGCCTACGGACGGGCCCCCGCCCTCCGCGCACGTCATCCGTGGGCGATAAGCATCAGATCAGTGTCGATTAGCGTTCCCTGATTCCGGCTTGGAGGAGAACGCCAACGAGACCAATGTGCGGACGCGATGAGTGGGACTGCTGGCGATGGCACCGCGGGTCACCCAGTCACCAAGACTGTTAGTCACGATGCCGATTGATTCGCCGCCCGCTTCACTTGAGATCGCATCTGCAAGACGACTCACGCTGGCTTCCAACGAGCGGAGTACAATCCGATGTCGCCACAGTTCAACGCGGTCACAATAGGACTTTCAGAGAACGCCCCAAGGGCCACAGCACGGATCGAGGTTCGAGCAATCCGGCAACCAAGATGATCCGACCCAACGGATGTCGAATGTGAGATTCATCCATGAACAGTTTCTAGGCGACGGCTAGCACTGGCTGGTTCGACCAGTGTCGGCAATGAATGTGGATGGATCAATTCCCACGCATACCTTGCCAAGAACTCGGTGGCGGCGGAAAGCCTATAGTC
>JBCCUO010000546.1:0-3729 GCA_039196805.1 Planctomycetota bacterium
GGCCCATGAACTTTCGTACCGGCGAAGAGTTCACTCATACCATGCAGCAATACTTTCGCAGGCGGGAGGCACGCCGATGACGTCTCCCGCGGTGATCCCAAGGGATCGGCAAGACGGCCGAAGTCGCCGGACGGCAAAATACATCGCCGGGTGGTGGCGGATGGCGCGCGTCGGGGTCCTGGTCACGTGCCTTTCCGCCGTGGCGACACTATCGGATGCAGCGGAGATCCAGCCGACATCCTATTCACGAACCATTCAGCAGCAAGGTGTCACACTGAGTGTACGGCTGGACCGCACGACCGCTCGCGTGCTGGAACCGATCGAACTGACGATCGAGATCACAGCTCCGGATGAAGCGAACCTCCAGATCCAAGCCGACTTCCAACAGATCGCGCCTCTGCGAGTCTCCGCCGCCAATCAACCGAAAGAGTTTCCAACTCTCAGCACTTCGTCCTCAGAGGCACCTTCCGCAAGACGTGTTTGGCGACAACAAGTCACGCTGGAGACCTTGGACGTCGGCTCGCATCCCCTCCCAACGGTGACGGTGTTGGTCGATCCGCCGCGGCAAACAAACGATGACGGGGTAGTCTCGCCATCACGGCAGGACGCGGACTCGCCCGATTCCGATTCCGATTCGATACCGCCGACGCCGACACGTTTGTCGATCGACTTGCCAGCGGTGCGAATCGTATCCGTTCTGACCGAACAAGAGCGTCAAGCGGCCACGTCCGATCAGGACGGGGTCGCCGTGACCAGTCAACCGATCAAGCCGCGTCCACTGAAGGAGCACGTTGACGTTCCGGTTGCCGATGGGAGTCGATTTTGGAAGCAGTTGCTGGCCATCGGAATCCCCGGTCTGCTTGGATTGGGAACGATCTTGCTGATCGTCCAACGCGGGCTCAGCGTCGATCACGCGGAGCCCTTGTCGAAACCTTTGAAGCGTTTGGAAAAGCGCTGGCAGCGCGGCGAGGTCGACGATGCAGGGGCGCTCCGGCAAGCGGTTCGTCTGATCGCCACGGCGCTGGCCGATCGTGTCGGTCGCGATCCAGAGCCGCTGACCGAAGCGGAACTTCAAACCTTAGCGGATCAGCATCCAGGGATTCTTCCGGCCACACGCGACGCATTGCGGGCGACGCTTGATTGCTCCAGCGAAGCCAAGTTCGCTGGCCGACCGATTCGGCCTCGCGACACGCAGGTGGCTGTGCAGGTTGCTCGCCAGATGGTTAGGCAGGCCGCGAACCGATTAGCTGATTCGGAGCGAGCGGGGAAGTCGAACGCATGACTTCATTGTTCGCGAACCCTGCTTGGTTGTTGGCACTGTTGGTCGTTCCGTGGCTCGCCTTTCGTCTGCTGCGTCGATCACGGGGCGAAGCGTTGCCGTACAGCAGCACGGTTTCCTTGGCCGACGTTCCCCGAACCTGGAGGCAGCGTCTTCAGTGGCTGCCTGCGGTGCTGTTGCTGGCAGCGATCGCTTTAATGGTGATCGGCATGGCACGTCCCCGCGAGGGTCGACAGCGAACCCAAATCAGCTCAGAAGGGATCGCAATTGAGCTAGTCGTCGATCGTAGCGGCAGCATGAATGCCATGGATTTCATCATCGAAGAACAAAGGGTGAATCGCTTGGTCGCGATCAAGAATGTTGCGAGCAAGTTCGTGCTGGGCCAACCACGCAGCGATACCGATGAAATCGTCTCAGATGTGCCGGGGACCACCGGTCGGCCCACGGACTTGATCGGTCTGCTGACGTTTGCAGGCTACGCCGACCCGGTCACACCACTCACCCTGGACCACGAGTTCCTGGTGGCACAGCTGAATGAACTGGAGATCGTGCAACGTCGATCCGAGGATGGCACGGCGATCGGAGACGCCATTAGTTTGGCCGCGGAGCGATTGGCCGCCATCGCGGACGAGGGCGGGAAAGACATCAAAAGCCGAATCGTGATCCTGTTGACCGATGGTGACAACACTGCGGGCGAGTTCGATCCGATGGACGCCGCCGAATTGGCCAAGTCACTAGGCATCAAGGTCTATACCATCGGGGTGGGCACCAAAGGCGAAGCGCCGATCATTCGCCGCGATCTGGCAACCGGGCGTCAGTTCTTGGGTGCCATTCGCGTGAACATCAATGAGCGATTGCTGCGGTCGATCGCGAAGACCACCGGAGGCGAATACTACAGGGCGACGGACACCGAGTCGTTGCAGAGCATCTACGCCGAGATCGACCAGTTGGAAAAGACCAAGATCGAATCTCAGTCGTACATGGATTTCCGCGAGCTGGCAGTACAAGGCGTTCGATTCGCCGGATGGAATTTGCCTCCGGTCGTGCTGTCGGCGCTGGCGTGCTTGATCCTGCACGTCATCCTTCGCGCGACGCTCTTTCGCCAATTGGTCTAGAGGGCGGCGATGAACGACATTCAGATCGGAGACGAATCTCAAATACGATGGGCCTGGTCGATCTTAGTCTGCGCCGTGGTGATGGCGTTCGCCGCTTGGTCGCGTCGCCGCGCGTTGAGCCGACTTGTCACTGCCAATCTGAGGCCAAACTGGGTGCCGGCCAGCGGTGTCTGGCGGCGTGTTGTGGGATCAGTGGTCGTGTTGCTGGCGATTGGATTGCTGGTCACTGCGCTGCTTGATATTCGCTGGGGCAAAGTGGCACGAAAGGTTCCGCAGAAAGGAATCGAGGTGGTCTTTGTGTTGGATGTTTCCCGGTCGATGTTGGCCACAGACGCGTCGCCAAACCGATTGGCGCGTGCCAAGCAGATGATCTTGGATACCGTCGATTCGATGGCAGGAGACCGAGTCGGGCTGGTGGCGTTTGCGGGGACGGCCCGAGTCCTCTCGCCGGTGACGCGTCATCATTCGGCGTTCCGACAGGCCCTGCAGGACGCCGATACGAACAGCGTTGAAATGGGCGGATCAAAACTTGGCGAAGCGATTCGCGTGGCGTCCGAAGCGTTCTTAACCAAGGTTAACGATCATAAGGCGATGATCTTGATTACCGATGGCGAGGATCAGCAGAGTGATCCCGTTGGAATGGCACGTTTGGTCCGCGACCAGCAAGGGATTCGGATCTTTACGATCGGGCTGGGGGACATGGACTTAGGTTCGCGCATTCCGGTCAATACGCGGACTCGACGAGGATACCTGCGTTATCAAGGCGAACCCGTTTGGTCGCGGCTGGATGGGGAGACATTGTCCGCGATCGCGCTTGCGTCCGACGGAGCGTACATCCCGGCGGGTGTCAAACGAGTGGACATGGCCAACGTGTACTCCACGTTCATCGCCAGCGTCGGGCAGCAAGAATTTGGTGAGGCCCAAATTGATGCCTACGAAGCGAGGTTTCAGTGGTTCCTGGGAACTGCACTCGCCCTCACCGTCCTCTACACCTGGCTAACCTCAGGGCAACCCAGGCGAACACCGTTGTAGGACCTTTGTAAGCCTCGTCCAAAGGCCACCCGTGGTCGTTGACATCCATATGCCGCCCTGCGCTGGCACCTGATTCCGTTTTGTGGGGCAACCGGACGCATGCGCTTGGCAGCTGATTTGTGCCAAGCTTCTCTCGTCGCGATCGATAAAATCGGCGATAGAATACTAACGCGCCGCGACTCGGCGGACGAAGTCGGGCCAGACTTCTTCGCGGAGCTTGGTCTCGCCCAAGGTGATCGTCTCGTTGACATTGAGATTGCCTTCCACGATGTGGGCGGAGTTCAACGCGTAGAACCCTGGGAC
>JBCCUO010000547.1:0-3722 GCA_039196805.1 Planctomycetota bacterium
GGAGCGAAGAGCGACTGGGGACTAACGCCGGCATTGATGACGAAGTCGTGCGTTTTCGCAGTCATCCCGCCATGGAGTTTCCCGCTGCCGAGGTGGTATCGATCGTGGCGGGTTCAGCGGACGAGCCGTCTTCGGCATCATCTGTTGACGGTGGTTCCGGCAAACCCGACATGACGGTGGCCTTTTGGGGGCTGATCGGTCCCGCCGGATCGCTACCCAACCACTACACCCAACTGGTGATTGACCGAGCGCGACAAAAGGACTCCGCGCTACGCGATTTTCTGGACCTATTCGGCCACCGCCAGCTGTCGCTGTTCTATCGGGCGTGGGCGAAGCACTTTGTCGCTTTGGGCGTTGAACGGGCCGCGCGGAGTGAAGACGAAGGACGTGACCAACTGCGAGAGGTCCTGCTTTCGATCGTTGGTCGCGGGACCTCGCACGTTCGCAATCGGTTGGAAGCAACAGACAACACGCTGGTCTACTACGGCGGCCAGTTCGTGGATTCACCCAACGCCGAATCTCTGCAGGCGATTGTCGCGGACTACCTGGGAATCCAGGTCGAAGTGATCTCTTTGTTCGGGCAGTGGTTGCAACTTCCGCCCGAAGAGCAAACGCGGATGGGCACGCTGGGCGGTCACTCCTCGCTTGGCGTCGACGTCGTCATGGGTGGTCGGATTTGGGACCCTGGATCCAAGTTTCGGATCCGTTTGGGTCCGATGAGACGCTGGCAATTCGATCAATTGATGCCCACCGGACGCGACTTGGTCCCGATTTGCCAATTAGTGCGAAGCTACGTCGGCTGCGAGTTCGACTTTGACTTGCAGGCTGTTCTGGTGGCCCAGGACGTGCCTGCCTGCCAGTTGGGTTTCACGCCGGCATCGGATACATCTCCCGACGGCGAGTCCGGCGGAGGTGCCCATTTGGGCTGGAACACCTGGTTGGTCAGCCGCAAGGTCACACGCGATGGGGATGAAGCCGTATTCTCACATGATGGCTGGCCACATGGATAAGACACCCGCGACGCGTCCAGCGTTTCCCATGACCATCGAACGAATCACGCACCGATCCACGAAACGATCCTTTGAAAGGCAATTCTCATGACGCAGGTCAACCTGAAGGAACTGATTGGCAAGCTGAACGACACCTGTCGCAAGTCGCTTGAGGCGGCCGCCGGTCTTTGCTTGTCACGAACCAACTACAACGTCGAGATCGAACACTGGTTGTTGAAGCTACTGGAGAATGATCGCAGCGACCTGGTAATTGCCGCGCGCAGCAGCGGACTGGACCTGTCTCGGTTGCAGGCTGATCTGAACCGCTCGGTTGACAAGTTCAAGACCGGCAACGGCCGTCCGCCCGCCTTGTCCCCAACCGTTGTCGATCTCGTACGCGAAGCCTGGTTGTTCGCTTCAATCGACCATAGCGTGGCCAAGGTACGCAGCGGACACGTGCTGGTCGCGATGCTGTCCTCGTCGTCGCTGCGCGCGACGGCTGTTCAGGCGTCGCGATTGTTTGACGAGCTGAGTGGCGAAGCGATCGCCAAGGACTTTCACGCCATCTTGAGCGAGTCCGAAGAGGCTCACGTGCCCATGTCCGCGTCGGCGACCTCGGCGGGTGGCGAGGTGTCGGGCGAACCCGGCGCGCCCACCAAGACACCCTCGTTGGATCAATTCACCATCGATCTGACCGCGAATGCGGCTGCGGGAAAGATCGATCCTGTGCTGGGACGTGACCCCGAGATTCGACAGATCGTCGATATCCTGTGCCGTCGTCGTCAGAACAATCCAATTCTGACCGGGGAAGCGGGCGTGGGAAAAACGGCCGTCGTCGAAGGGTTCGCGCTACGGGTCGCCGCGGGCGACGTGCCTCCGGCGATGCAAGACGTCAGTGTTCGGACACTGGACCTGGGACTGTTGCAGGCCGGTGCCGGGATGAAGGGAGAATTTGAGAACCGTTTACGCGGCGTGATCGACGAAGTCAAAGCGTCTCCCAAGCCGATCATCCTGTTCATCGACGAAGCCCACACGATGATCGGCGCTGGCGGCCAAGCCGGTCAGGGCGACGCCGCCAACTTGCTCAAGCCGGCACTAGCCCGTGGCGAGCTGAGAACGATCGCGGCGACCACCTGGGCGGAATACAAAAAGTACTTCGAACGCGACGCGGCTCTCGCGCGACGTTTCCAAGTGGTGAAGGTCGAGGAGCCGGATGAATCGACCGCGGTCGAGATGATGCGAGGACTGGTGGGGACGCTGGAAGAACACCACGGCGTTCGCATCCTGAACGAAGCCGTCGTGGATTCCGTCAAACTTTCCAAACGCTACATCAGTGGTCGCCAGTTGCCTGACAAGTCGGTCAGCCTGCTGGATACAACGTGCGCTCGAATCGGACTGAGCCAATCGTCGATTCCGCCGGCCATCGAGGATGCCACTAGGCAGATCGATCAACTGAAGATCTCCATTGACATTCTGCAGCGCGAGCAGGTGTCGGGCGCTGACCATGCCGAAGCGATCGAAGGTGCCGAAAAGCAACTGGCCGCGACCGAGCAACAGTTGGACGAACTGAATCAACAGTGGGAGAAAGAGAAAGAGCTGGTGGAAACCATTCGAGACCTGCGATCGAAACTGGAATTGGGACCGATGGGAGGCGATGCTGCCGCCGAAGACGGGCCCGAGGCCGCTTCGGAAGCAGATTCCGCGACCGCTTCTGATCCAGTCGATGCACCCGATCAGGCTGAACCACTGACGCCGGCGGAGGCCGAGGCCGCGAAGGCGGAGTTGCTTGCAGCGGAAAAAGAACTGGGCGAGTTGCAGGGTGAGAACCCGTTGATGTTCCCTTGCGTCGATGCGGTCGCGGTGGCGCAGACGGTTGCCGCTTGGACCGGGATTCCGTTGGGACGAATGGTCAGCAACGAGATCAATACCGTGCTCAACCTGCAAAAGTTGATGGAAGAGTCGATTGTCGGCCAGTCTCATGCCTTGGACCGAATCTCGCAGAGCATCCGGACCAGCCGCGCCCAGTTGCGGGACCCCAAGACGCCAATCGGTGTTTTCCTGCTTGCCGGAACCAGCGGTGTCGGCAAGACCGAAACCGCGATCACGCTGGCCAACCTGCTATACGGCGGCGAGCAGAACATGACCACGATCAACATGACCGAGTTCAAGGAAGAGCACAAAGTCTCGTTGCTGATGGGATCCCCTCCCGGCTACGTCGGTTATGGCGAAGGGGGTGTGCTGACTGAGGCGGTACGCCGTAAACCGTATTCGGTCGTGCTGTTGGACGAGATGGAGAAGGCCCACCCCGGTGTGCAGGACGTGTTCTACCAAGTCTTCGACAAAGGTCAGATGAAGGATGGCGAAGGACGCGACATCGACTTCAAGAACACGGTCATCATCATGACCACCAACGCCGGCACCGACTTGATCAAGTCGATTTGCAGTGATCCCGACACGACGCCTGATCCCGATGGGTTCATCGAAGCGGTGTTCCCCGAGTTGCTCAAGACGTTCAAACCGGCTTTCCTTGGACGTGTCAGCATCATTCCGTACTACCCACTGTCGGAGGACGTGATGAGCCGGATCATCCGCCTGAAGCTTGGCAAAGTCGGATCACGCATCGCCGAGAGCTACAAGTCGACGTTCAAGTACGACGATGACGTGGTCAAGAAGATCTTGGACCGCTGCAGCGAGGTCGACACCGGAGCACGAAATGTCGATCACATCTTGAAC
>JBCCUO010000548.1:0-3721 GCA_039196805.1 Planctomycetota bacterium
CCAGCTTTTCCGCCTCGCGGACGCCATCATCGGTGAGAGTGACGCTGTGTTGCTTCTCGTCGACGGTGAAGTGTTCTTCCTTGCGAAGTTGGCGAGCAATCTTGTCGGCTTCGCCATAGCGGGCCAGATCCAAGTCGGCGGGACCGCTAATGATCAGCGGTGTTCTCGCTTCGTCGATCAGAATGTTGTCGACTTCATCGATGATGGCGTAGTTCAGCGGTCCCTGACATTGCTGGGCATCCGCGGGGAACCGTTGGTCGTTCCGAGCCGCCGGACGCATGTTGTCGCGAAGGTAGTCGAATCCAAACTCGTTGTTGGTGCCATACGTGATGTCACGCGAGTAGGCGTCCTGCTTTTCATCCGTGCTCATTCCCGATTGGATGGCGCCCACGGTTAGACCGAGCCCCATGTACAGGGGAGCCATCCATTCCATATCGCGACGCGCCAGGTAATCGTTGACCGTCACGACGTGAACGCCTTTGCCCTCCAACGCGTTCAAGTAGGCCGGCAGAGTCGCCACCAACGTCTTGCCTTCCCCGGTCACCATCTCGGCAATGGCGCCGCTGTGTAGCACCATCCCACCGATCAACTGAACGTCATAGTGACGCATTCCTAAGAACCGCTTGCCACCCTCTCGACACACGGCGAATGCGTCGTCCAGGATGTCGTCTAGCGTCTCGCCGTCGCGCAACCGCGCGCGAAACAACTGCGTCTGCTCGCGCAGTTGTTCGTCGGTCATTGCTTCGTACTTCGCTTCCAGTTCGCCAATTCGCTCCGCTCGTTCGCGTAGCTTGGCGACCCGTCGCGCATTGGCGGACCCAAAGATGGACATCACCAAGCGATCGAACGAACTGAATAGTCCGCCGAAGATGACGCCCAGGGCATCCCAAACTCGTTCAAAAAATGACATGTTTATTTGCAGGGATCAGAGATTGGATCAGTGCGGCAGCCATCCCGAATTGGCAGGATCGATCGAAGACGGGACAGCGTTGCGACCCGTGTGCCGATTCGCCTCACATGGCGTTCGCTTGCCAGCTTTTCGCCCGTATGTGCAAATTGCCGAGTCGATCCTTCGCTCGAATTAAGAGGAATGGTTGTTCTAGAACGCACGATGCACGATTCCCGCAGCTGCAACCAAGCGTCGGTGCCTCGGCACGCCTTTCTGGACAGCAGAACCGCTGCATCGCGCATAAATTCCTTTCACCGTTAAAGTTACGGTTTTAGGGAAAATGGGTCAACTGAGATCCTGATTTGCCAGCCATCGGGCGATTCTGGCTCCGATAGGCTTGCCAATTTCTGTCCAACAGGGTGGCAGGCATCGTCTTTCGGGCGTCTGTCGACGCGCGGAACGGTTATGACAGTCAAAGGCCTTCGTCGGCGGCGTCTGCCACCGGAATTTGGTCGACGCTGTTCTTCTCGCTTCTTACCATGAGGAACGGGTTGGACATGCACCACGACGCAGCTGCCAATATGGCACGGCGGGCTCGAAAGCTCTTGTCCGGCCACCCTTTTCTCCGTGCGACTTCTTCCACTTCCGGGACGGATCATGCCCGAACGTCAATCCACCCCCTCCGTCCGCGGCTCTGCCCGGCTCCCGCAAGGAGCATTGATCTGTGGACTCGCGTTGCTCGGCAGTTTGCTAGCCGACGTCGCCAAGGGGCAGCAGAGCGGGTTTGGCGAACCAGCGGGAACCTATCCGTCACCAGTGTACTACCAGGCATTAAGGCTCTACCAAGACGGGAACTTGGAAGACGCATTGATAGCGTTTGATGCGGCCAAGAGTCGGACTCGCTTGGAAGCGACCGGACTCTGGATCGATTCCATTCCAGTCTTGGCAATGGAGGCGGAGTGTCTATGGCAAATCGGCGATCTGCAGTCGTGTGGCGCCAACCTCGATAGGGTGATGCAGATTGCTCGGGATCGCGTTGGCTGGCTTCGGCCGATCGACTGGAGAGATCTGACGCAAAACGGCGGCGTCAGGAGTCAACCTCAATGGCTCTGGCCGGCAGCCGCCGCGATCCAGGTGGCTCCGCTGAGCCCCAACCTTCCGTACCAACAAGGGTCGAACGTCGAGCGGACATTGAGGACCGGCGGTACCGTGGAGCCCAACATGGTCCGTTCCATTGGCATTCCCGAGATCATGCGTGGGCTGGCGATCGCGTCCTACCGACGTCGCGTGCTGTTGGGTCCATTGGCCAAGGACGATCCGCTGGCATTGGCGGTGCTGGAGAACACTAAGCCGCTGGCCAATTTGGAGGCGCCCGCGAAGATCTTGATCGGCGCGATGCGAACGCCGGAGTTGTTCGGCATCTCGGACAATGGTGCCACCATTCAAAAAGCCAGCGGGCACGCGTTCTATCAACGCATGGCTCATCCGCTTTCGGCGGTCGTTGGACTCACGCAAGCGGCCGCGCTGGTCCGTACGGGCAAATCGAAGCAGGCCGTCCCGATTGCCCTGCAAACGGCTCACACCGCCGGCGCCCTGCGGCAACATGAGATGATTGGTCCCGCCATTCGGCTCGCCGCGGGCGCTGCGGACGACTCGAATGCGCAGCAAGTCGCGCAGACTGCACAGCTAATCGCCAAAAGTCTGGCTCGTGAATCGCGATTGGCCGCCGTGGAGTGCCTGTTGGCGGCTTGCGATGCATCGTTGACGGCCGGGCAAGCTCAACAGGCATCGACGTTGCTGGGCAACGCGACCTCAATGCTGCTCAACCGCAGCGTTCAGTTGCCACGTGCCCAGTCCTATCGAAACTACCTGGCGGCTCGCGTAGAAGCCTTGAAGGGCCAAAGTGTTGGACTGACTCAGGAGAGTTCATTCGACCAGGCGGTGAGCGAGATGACTCAGTTTGCGTTGAAGAATCGTGATCGACGACGACCGCTCGTTTCTATGCCGCGTCAGTACCAGCTGATGCGATTACTTCCCTCGGTGGGCCGATCGATCGGGGGAACCAGCAGCGACGCGCTCTTGGAATACTACTGCAGCGAGCCGCCCGCCTGGCTTTGGCAATCCGATGTGGTTGATGCGTTCAGTTCGACGTTGGCCGATCGTTCCTTGGCCATGGCCAAATGGCTAGAGCTATCGACCATGCAGACCGACGGCCGCGAATTCTTAAGGCGCAGCGACCAGATCCAGGCGACGCGCTTCATGAGTCGATTGCCCTTGGCAGGACGCGTCGCTCAGGTGCGACACCTGGTGTCCAGTCGCCCCCAGTCGCTGCCTGATGTCGGCAGGGAGTTCATGACGACACCACCCGATGCATTCAGTCAGCTGCGACAAAGGGTGGTTGCTAACGCCAACGCCAAGCCCGCCGTTGCCGCCGAACAAGCTAAGAAGTCAGAGGCGATGGCGTGCGACCTTGCGCTGCGGAGAATTCCGTTGCCCGCCACCGTGCCCCCACGACTGACCAAGGCACTGCGCGTCGACGAGGCGCTTCCGCCACGGACCGCGATGCTCACGTTCACCATGATGGGAAGCCGCATGTACATGACCTTCACGGCTGCGGATGAAACAGCCTTTCGGATGGTCAAAGGGGCGTCGCGACTGGGAACCGATGTTGGGAGACTGTTGAAAGCCATCGGAGCCGGTCGGTCTCGCGGGCGTCGTCTACCTGAGGATGACCGGTGGCGTGACGAGGCGATTCAACTGGCCGACAAGCTGTTTGTTGATCCAATCGTCCTTCGTTCGGAACAGTTCGATCGAATCGTCGTCGTGCCAGAC